>JAJFLL010000119.1 GCA_021772695.1 Deltaproteobacteria bacterium | reverse complement strand
TTCCCAGTGCCACCACCTTGTCCTTGGGTGCCAGGGGACTTTGGCTGAGTCTAGCCGGTGGGGGAGCCGCGGCTACCACCACCGCGACAACGGCTGCCGTTACAACGACTACCGCCGTTACCACCACCACCGTAGTGGGCGGAGGCGCAGCAACTACCGCAGGCGGTGGAACCGCCGCAGCAGCAGCTGGATCGAATCCCGTCGGATGGGCCGTGGCCGCAGGTGTGGTCGTCGGTTACGGCATCGTTAGAACTGGGGCAGGCGAGTATGTGGGTCTCGATGTTGCGGGAAACGCCATCGCCGACACGGCCACCGACCTCATTGGTCCCGCCGACACCAACGGCACCGCCTTTAAGGCGGTGGATGGTGTGTTTAGATTTCTGGGACTATAAATCTTCCTGGTCGGGCTTAAAACTTATAACTATTTAATATTATTAATATTTTTGACTTATCCCTTTTCATAGTTCCTGGGACTATTGTCCCCAGCTAGAAGCTGCACAACTCCCCCCATCCCTACCCGATACCTACCTTAAGGCAGTTCGGGGGGCTCGTTCGGGTTCCATCTGTTGGTATTTTGATCCGGTCTGATGGGCAACAGACCAAAGATGGGAAATCCGAACATGGGCCAATTCATTGTTAAGGCACTGCCTGAAGACACTCATTCTCTTGATTCCATCCAACAATACGAGCAGCTTTGTCAGCAGGCCTTGGAAAAAATTTGCGATCCCGCAAAAAAATCCCAAGCCAATTTCGATTTAGACCTCACCCAAGCCAGAAATAACCGCGACTTTTTCGACGGTAAATATTTTCTAATCAATAATGACATCGAGCAGGATTTTTTCTGCCACGCCAGCATCGATACCTTTAATCGAGGCATGGACTTGCGTGTGGGTCGCTTAAGCCAACAGCAGGATCCGCAAGGCGGTCCGGTTTATCAAGGGGGCATGGTCCAAATGAAAGACCAATGTGGTCTTATCAACGCCATTGCACCTGAAGAGCTGGGAGGCCGCGAATGCCACGACGGTGCCACCGATCCACTGGTGTTTCAAGCCAGTGAAAACTCCCAACTGACTTCCCTGAAAATTTTTTCGGCCCAATGCGAGGAATCTTGGGAACAGCACTTACTCAAAAATTTCGGAACCACAGCGGGACAGCCCTTTGGCATGGACCGGGTCGGTGTGGATCGTGAAAATGTGTTACCAGGAACTTACCGACTTTATTTTGAAAATGAGGCCACGGATTTTTCCTGCCAGGCCGAGTACGATTTAAGTGAGGGCTTGATGATGTTCTCGGCGCCGGGAAAACAACAAGCCTATATAACTTTGGATTCCTGCCAACAGGCCGATGCCCTGCAGGTGCCGTGGGCCGAGACCTGCAATGAAAAGACCCCCGTCGATCTGAAACTGCAAAATATTAAATCCGGTGGCATGGGAGATCTCTTGGCGGCCTTGGGAATTTATACGCTGTATCGATCGGCAAAGATGGGTGCCGCCAGATTTTTATTTCCCCTGGCCCAGCGCATGGGATGGTCCGGCGGAATCGCACGATTCAGCCAATGGCGGCTCCCCTTATTTCACTCCTTCCGCGCCGGTCTCAATCAAAATGTTTGGCGATTCGTCAATGTCGAGGGCGCACCAGCCAGTCTCCTAGCCCGCCTATTTGGAAAAAAGGGCAGCATCACTCTGCAAGAACAACCTTATCTCTCGCGCATCGATCGGCTGAATCAGGCGGCTAAAACTCCGGGGGCACCGTGGCATCGCGGCGCAGGTTGGCTCCGTTCCTTCGGTCTCGCCGCAGGGCCCGCCAACTTACTTGGGTTGATGTACGACGGGGTAGCGGCCATGTTCGTCGATCGCCACCACCAGGCCCGACAAGTGGGTACCACCGCCGTCACCTTGAGTGGCCTCGGTGCCTTGACCCTTGCTGAGCACCGATTATTGCAGAGTCAAATTTCCCGAGGGCTAGCTCCCAAATCCCTGCTCGCCCATATGCCCAAGGGAGCCGCCGTGTCTCGAGTCGCCAACCGCCTGCTCTGGGTAGGGCTCTTCGATTTGGGCATGCGATACATGGCCGTGGGCAGCAATTACGACGCCTGGGTCAACGAGCGGGTCACCGAAGAAATTTACCAACAAGATAAGGTCTACGATTACATTCCCAGCTGGGAAGCGTTCAATTTTTGGGACGACGTGGCCTTCGGCTTCACCAAACCCATTCGAGGCAGCGCCCGCTGGTTGGCGCCCTCCGCCATGGAGTGGGCGGTCTCCATGGACAACTCCGAGATCGAATCGCGTATTCGTCGCGAAGATATCGAAGATTCCTTGGCCATTAAAAAGGGCATGAAGGAAATGCTACTCACCCTGGCACTTAGGTCGCCAGATTTCTCCGAAACGGAAGGGGCAACCTTAACGCCCAGCTTTGACTTTTCAACTTTTTCTCAAGAAGCCCCCACTCCCAACATTCGGGAAAGTTTTCTTGCCGGCATGGTGGAACAAATGGGCTTCGAAAAAACCCAAAGCAGTCTTGAAATCAGTGAGTCCGAAATGGAATCCGCCTTACTCAAAACCTGGCGGCACAATTTTCAGGGTCAAGCCGCCTTTCTCGTGGCCGTCGATGGGGCGCAAAACGATTGGGCGCGGGAAATCTTTACCCGTGAAGGGCTGCTGAAGCCAGATAGTGAAAAGGCCCTGGTGAGAGCCCTCTTCGGTAGCCCGGAGCATTGGGGCCTGTATGCGGCGGAAATGCAGCGCTCCCTTGTAAAAAAATAGAAAATTAGTGAATATTTTCAATAAGTTAACACCTCGGTTCCCCCGCAACTTTTCTTGAGACCCACCGAAAACTAAGGGGTACGGGCCTTGGGGTAAGGCCTGATTTGCAATGAACAGGGATTAGGGAACCGCATGACTTCTCCTCGCATCACCCGAGACTTACTCGGACAACATCCAGCATTACAAAGCTTTGTCGAATACGTAGAATTACACACCGGCGAAGGTGTCGATTTGGATCGTGTCCAAATTCGTACCCAACGGGAGGCGGGTCCCAACCCTGAAGAAAATAACCTCGCCCAAGACGGTATCGTCGAACTGATTTATTCTCCCGGGGAAACCTGCGGTATCAACCAACGCTGTCCCTTTTTCTTCGGAAAAATTCATGGACCCGGTCAGGCCATCTTTTTACGACACGGTTGGGTGATTCCCCGCATGGCCTCCGGCGGCATGAGCCACACCCTCGAACAAGAATTTGCCATCGAAAATTTACCCACTCCCGTCGCCGGTGCCTGTGAAACCGTGCATGCCTTGGGCGGAGCCGATGAAGCTCGGGCCCAATGCTCCACGTTAAATCCCACCGAATGGGCCATGGCCTTTACCGCCGGTAATTGGGTGGGACTGGATTTATTGGGCACCTTATTTTTCCGCAGACGTTGGGGCAGCGCTCCCTTCTCACGTTTTATGTTTCGCAATATGGTTCCAGTGGGAGAGCAGACCTCGCCGTTATTGCAACGCTTGGGACAAAGTGCTCCTGGCATCGCCGCTGGCGGCCTGGCCATGGCCGGCACCCACCTCTTAGCCGCACCGGCCTTAGGACTCGATACTCCCTATCACCATAACGAACGTTTTGCCCTGGGGGCCTTGATGGCTCAGGGTTCCAGCCATGGCATGAACCGATGGCTGGCCGCGCGGGCAGCCTCAACCGAAGCTAGTGTATTGCAGGGTACCCGTAGCCGCGTCGGTATGGCCTCGTTCGGTTCGGGTTTGATCAGTGCCGCCTTAGTGGATTCCTTAATCGGCCCCGCCTTCGGAGAATCGGGTAGCACCTCTCGCGAAGTCTTAAGGGGCAGCGCCTTCTTTTTACCCCAAGTTTACCGGGGCCTCATGGGTTCCCGTACTCTGGCCTTAACCGCGTCTCGGCCCCGTCTGCAAATGGCCGGAAGGGCAGCGGGCTATACCGCCGTGGCCACCTTCCTTACCGACATGGCTTACATGGGTTACGGATATTTTTCGGATGGCGCCGTGGGTAGCGGTCGACACCATGCCTTGTACCAACGGGCCGGAGAAATTCAAGAGGGCACCGAAGGCGGAAGCTTTTTACGCGGCGCCTTGAGCATGCTCGCTCCCAGTTTGACGGAGCGTTACGGCGTTGACGATCAATATGTGGATCAGGCCCGTAGAGAATTTGCCTTAACGGCCGATAGCATGACCGGTAACGCCACCCAACTCTTGCGCCAAGTTATCATCCATGGCGATGCGGGACAAAACCGCGATCTGGACTTTTATCAAAGTGTCGACTTGAATTGGCTACAATCAGAAAACGCACTGGGTACCGTTAGGCAAGAAGGCCGTCCCAATTGGTACCTCGACTTGGTGGCTGAAGATTTAGGAGACCCCAACTTGGTTCGCACCTCGCTGACGGGACGTAGCCCTGAGGAACAGATTCGTTTCATGCAGGGCCAATACGAATGGGAACTTTCCACCGGCGACGTGCAGGAAATCTTTACCCGCATCGCCTTACACCATGCCCGCGAGCAAATCGCTCAGGTGCACTATTTGGTGAATCCTTCGGAAAATCCCCTGGCCGGCCACTTCGATGCCCAAGGCCGCCTGCAAGCCTCGCAATCCACCGCCTTGTTGAGCACCCTATTCGGCTCCGAAGGTGCGGCCTTAAGCACCGAACAAATTCTGGCCTTGCGCAAGGTGGGACTCTTGGTGCGGATTCGCCAATTGCGTGAAGACCTAAGAGAATTAGGCTCGCAAAGACCCTCAACCACCCAAAGCAGCGCCCTAACCGGCGCCCAGCGGGATCTCGACCGCTACAGCAGCCTAGCCCGCCAAATGGGACTCATGGATGCCCAAGGAAATTTTACTCCAGGAGAATTGAGCGACCACGCCGCCCGAGTGAACATCCGCCAGGCTCAAGTGGTGACCCGGCCCCAATTTAGTGGGGCCGATTTGATTCGAGAAGTCTATGGCCAAGCCGCTTTAAACGACATGCGCCCATAAGTTTATAAGTTTATAAGTTTAATTAGGGAAACTGCCATTGCCCCGGTATTGCTTGATGCGATCCGGGGCTTTTTTCAGATTATTTTTTTACCGGCGTGATACTGAATCCACTAAAATCAAAACCAAAACCACCGCCGGTTCCCTTACCCTTGATATTGAGGGTGATGTCGTCTTTAGAGAGGGCGTGTCCCATGGCCGCTTTGCCAGCGCCGGCCTCACCGCCCACCTCGGCATATTTTCCATACAGGTCTTGAATTTTGCCCACGGGGGTAAAGGTGCCGATACCATCGGGAAGATTGTATTTACCAAAGGTAATGCCTCCGCCATGACCCCGTAATTTGACAGCGGACTTTTGCCCATTGCTGCAGGAAATGACTCCCTCACCCTTGGCCGATTTATAAAAGGCCGACCAGCTCTTCAGAGAAAAGTCCATGGTGCATTTCACAGGGCCCTTTTTAGAATCGGGTGCTTTTGCCAAGACGGACCCGATTGGCGCCAAGATCCAGAGCAGTAAAAAACTCAAAACTAAAAAATTAGAACGAACAGAAAGGGCATTCTTCATAAATCCTCCTTAAGGAGATAGTGAGGTGGGCATTAGAGCATGTCCTTAGATTTGGACCAAGAAAAGATTCCAGAGCCCACAAGGCGAAAAAAAAGGGATCCTCTTAGGATCCCTTTCTAGAAAACCAATCTTTAAGTAAAAACTTAAACGATCTTACCTTGTAGCAAGAAGGCGATGACCAAGGCGTAGATGACCAAGGATTCGATCAGGGCCAGGGCGATGATCATGGGGGTCTGCACCTTGCCGGCGGCACCGGGGTTTCGCCCAATACCTTCGAGGGCAGCGGCAGCAGCCTTAGCTTGGCTCAATGCACCAAAGGAAGCGGCAACGGCGATGGCGAAACCGGCGCTGATGGCGTACCAAACATTGGCATTGCCACCGGTGCTGGCAGCAGCGGTGCCGTGATCCTGGGCGAAGACCAGGGCGGAAGGTAAGAAGGCACTGAAGAATGCGCCTAAGTAAGCTACGAGTTTTTTCATGTTATCTCCTAGATATTTGCTTTCCGGTCTAAAAACATTTTCAATCATTGCATGAAACAAGTTTTATCACCGCAACCATGGCTGCTTAGAAAAACCAACCAGACCTAATGATGTTCGTCATGCGGCAGAGACAATGAAATATAGATTGTCGTCAGCAGCGCGAAGACGAAGGCCTGAATGAAGGACACGAAAATGCCAAGACCTAAAAAGGCAATGGGTATGATTATTGGAACTAAATCAGAGAAAATACCTAACACCAAATGATCACCGGTCATGTTACCGAATAGACGAAGGCCCAAGGAGATGGGACGAACCAAGATACCGATCATTTCGATGACAAACATGAGAGGAGCCAACATGGCAATGGGGCCCCCAAAATGTTTTAGGTAGGGAATCAAACCTTGGGTTTTAATGCCCACATAGTTGAAATACACAAAGACGATGAGGCCTAAGGCCAGGGTGGTATTGATATTGTCGGTGGGAGGCAAAAATCCAGGCATGACCCCTAGAAGGTTATTGATGAATATATAGATGAAGAGACCGGCGACGAGAGGAAAGTAGCTCTTGGCGTGGGATCCGATGATACCTTCCATCAAATTCAAAATATTTTGACAACCCACCTCGAAGATAGAAGCGAGACCAATTTTACCCGAAGGGACCAAAGATTTTTCGGTATTGCGTAACTTGATATAGGCGATGGCACCCAAGAACAACAACACCGCCATAGTCATTAGGGTATGGGGGATATGAATGACGGTATGATCAATACCGGTAAGATGTCCTAACCAAGAAAAATGACCCATGAATCAACTCAGCTCCTTAAAATAGCTTAATGACGAAAAATTCCTAATAGGCCCTCAACCAAAATGGCCGCAACCACCGTCGACAATCCGATTAACAGAGCGACAGGTTGAGGGTGCAGCACCAAAAGCAAAAAGGCCAGAGCACCTAAAACTCCCAGGTATTTGATCAATACCTGCATGACCAATTTAACCTTCGAAATTCTTTCGGGCCCCGTCAGGTTGCCTACAATCAATCGGAGCATCCGTAGGTTGACTACCGAAAGAATACCGCCGGCCAAAAAACTTAAAGTTAGGGTGCGGTCTTGCCAATACACTGAAACCAAAGCACCCAGAATCACCAAGATTAAATTATTTCGCTCTAAGCTTCCCGCTTGTAGGCTTGCAGCTTCGCCCTCGGTTTCCTCAGAGGCATCAACATTGTTTTTATCTAGGCTTGCTGTTTCCAAAATCGGCCTCTAGTTTGAATCGTTGGACTGTTTTCGCTGCTGGTTCCACACCAGAATTTTGATTAAGTTGAAGAACCCACCAACGCTTCCCAAAAATAAGCCGGTCAAGGCCAACCAAGGATGGGTATTGAACCGACCGTCTAGGTAGTGGCCCAACAAGAGGCCACCGACCACTGCTGCGGCCAATTGCAATCCCACACCCCCGTAAATCCCGAATGCGACGAGAAAAGAATCGCCGCTCTTTGGAGGCCTAGCATTCAACGCGGCGCATCGGTAGCACGGGCGAACCGACAGGTCAAGGCCCGAGGAAGTCAAAAAATAAATGAATAATTTCAATTAGATATAATTAAATTTTTTCACCGAATCACCAGGTCTTTGGGGCCTTTGAGATAGCTCAAATCGATGAGTTTTCTTAAATAAACCCCAAAGCCTTCCGGGGACCGGTTGAGGGAACGATTCCACTCCAGGGTTTCTCCTTGTTGGAGCAAATAAAAATACTCTTCCAACCAAGCCCGCATTTCCGAGCGCATCTGTGCCGATTGGGTAAAGGGTCCCAAATTTCGGTGGTGCAAAAAGTGTTCAAATTCATGGACCGTAATGGCTGCGAGATTCAAGGCGTCGGAGATCTTTTTCTCGCGGGAGAAATTCGGATCAATTTCCAGGATTCCAATAAAGGGTCGGCCGGAAGGGCTACGGTGAGGCGGTAAAAATATGCCTTCCGGAATCTCCCCGTCTAAATTGGGTTGATACCGTTTCGCCAGCTCCAACATCTGAGTCTCTGACAGCACATCGAAATCCACTACTTTTTGCACCAAGGCCTCTCGGGCCTGCCGGGCCAAAGGGGTCGGCCGGTGATACAATAATTCGATCACCTCATCGGGGCCAAAATTGGTTTTTTCCCCCAAGGCCCTGTCGGCAAAGAGATGGAATTCATTGCGATGCAGTTTGGCCCGATCGGGATGGGTTAGCAAGGGCACCGAGTGATAAAACCGCGCAAATTTTTGCGCCAAGGAATAATCTTTGACGTATCCCGTATATAAGCTGCCGTCGATTTTTGCCGCGGCTTCGGGATAGTGGGAAGAGGGATCCACGCTCACCCATCGATAAAGCGAGGCCCAATGAAAAGTGTCGGGACTAGCGATCTCCACTACCTTTTCATGCAAGCCCCCCGTGGCCAAAATTTTAAATAGCCGATCAAAATATAACAGCGGAACTTTACTTTGCCCCGCTTGTTCCATCACCCAGGTCAACACCTGGCCATAGGCCTGTTGGTTTTCGGGATTTTCAAAGCGCTGTTCGAGAAATTTCAAGGCGTATTCCGCCTGCATGGGTACTTGACGAGTGGTGTCATAGGGACCACGAAGAATCAGATAATTATAATTTGGATCCCGAAAGGGTTTGGCATCGCCACCTTGGCTGAAAGTCGCTAGGTAAGCCGCCATGCCACGATGCACATCATGGGGCATATTTAGATTTTTTAATCGCCTGCGCCATTGGGGAGACCTCAGGGCCAAGGTCAAAACACTCTCGCGCAGTTGATAACGATAATGAAAGGACCAATCTTCCATAAATTTTTCCAGGGCCGCGGTGCTGCGATGAAAAGTAATCACCTCCAATAGATTTCTGAAAACCGGGGACTTTTGTGATTCTAGCGTTCGCTCCAAGGCAATTTGAACCAAGGAATCATAAAAACTCCCGGTGCCCCGGCGAAAGGGTTCCTGAACCATCACATGTTGAAAAACCTCGGTACCCCGCTGCAGTAAATCCAAGGCGCTCCATGCCACCCCGTCTTTTAGCAAAATGTCGGGAAAGGAGGTGTGGAGCACCAAATCCCGGTAACGCTTAGCAAATTCTTTGGGGGCATGAGAAAATTCGGTCTTATCCATGGCCTCGGCAATGGTCCATACCCGTGGGTCCTGGCGCCCCACTTTGAAACGCTCGCCTAAGCGGTCGGCCAGGCGTCGGACCCGAAAGATAGAATCCCCGGCGCCAAATTGAGGACCTGCCATAGCGACGTTGGTGCCCAAGGCCTGTTCGGGGACTCCCGCGAAACTCAAAGGTCGATGCCAATCCAAAACTTGGTGCGGTGGCTTGGCCGTGGGCGGCAAATAGATCGGCAAGGGACTAAGCAAGGCCGCACCGATTTTCCCGCCTATTTCTATTTGCATGAGAAATTTGAGACTCGCTAAAATATTTTGCTCGACGGTGAGGGGCGGGCCCATATTGAGTTGGGCCATCACATGATGGCTCGCAAAGATACCGGTGAAATGACTGGCGAATAGATAGGACTGACTGGGAGTTATCGCGGGCCCATGAACCTGTTTCCATGCGGTCCTGCCGAGGCTGCCGGAGCCTTTAATAAAAAACAGAATTAAGGCCATGCCCTGCATTTCGGCCCATAGGGAACCCGGACTCCAGTCCGGGTCCCTCCCCAGAAGGCCGGCCATGGTTTTGGCTCCAAAAACAAATCCCGATACCTCCATTGCAAAACCCAAGGTCTTGGCTGTTAAAAACGCGGGTCGGGAATGGCTCCAAAAAGTCGCCCGCGGCAATCCCCTTAAGGTATGAAAAACTTTAAATTGGGTTAAGCGAGACAGCGGAAAGGCCAGTGCCATCCCGGCAATCATGGTGGGGTCCAAGGTTTCGGCGATGAAATCCTGAGCCATGGGCTCCAAGACCGCCCCCAGACCGCCCTCTCCTGCCAAGGCCAAACGTTTCTGGCCTGCTACCTTGCCATAAGACCACAAACTTTTAGGCAATAACTGTTTAACCCTTGCCTCCAGCCAGGAGTAAATAAAATGGGCGAACGGTCGTTCTGAACTTTGATTATTTTCGGCAGCTAGGGTGAAGAGGTCTATTAGGATCAGCTCCGTATCCGCTTCTCCCATAAGGTCCTGAAGCACTGCCTGTTGGGTAGTGGTGGTAGGAAAACCACTCCTTCTTAGATCGTGTCGCAATAGCTGAACAAAGGAAGATACCTCAGAAGTTGCTTCCAACTGGCTGCTGGCGATCTTGGCTAAATGTATGGGATCAGGACGAATTGGTCCCGTGCCCCCGAATGGTAAACCCATGTGGTCAAGCTCCCGAATGACGATTCTGAAACGGGTTGCTCGACCCCCCTAGTCATGGAAATGTGGTGTTGATTTCGTTCGGTCAGTGAAGAAGTTGCTTAGCTTTTATGGGTGGGGCCTCAGGCTAAAACTCTGGTGCTTCTGATCCCAGTTCACTTCAAATTCTCGATTGCCAAAGCGAATCCGGTCGCCGGCTCGAAGGGCATGACGCAGACCGGGCTTTAAACGCACTTCATTGCGATAGGTGCCGTTGGAAGATTGCAAATCATTTAACCAAAAACGTCCGTCTCCGTCCGAAACAATTTCCGCGTGAACCCTAGATACCTTGGTGGAATTTAATACCAAGTGATTGCCTTGGGTCGTATCTCGACCAATGAGATAGCGCCCCCCTCGGGGAATGACAAAAACTTCCGGTTTAGGAATAGACAGGGGAATCACCGTCGCGAGTTGGTCCGGGTTCGATTTTATTTCGGCTTTGGGTGCCTGAGCCCCGGGTACATCGTGAATATAGACATGCACCGAGATATTATCGGCTTTGTATTTATCGACCACTTGGCCGTGGGAATCGTAGACGGTGCCGCGGGCGTCGATAAATAAACCCGGGAGATTTTTCAGAACCGCCACGGGAATATTTTCACCTTGGGCTGTCAAAAAGGCGGGCTCCACATAGCCTTCCTCCAGGGAATGGCCCTGCAATAATTTTTTGGCAAGGGCCAAGCGATTCATTTTTTCTAGTGCCAGGCCCATCAGGGAACGCTGCAAGTCCTGGGCTCCCTTATGGGGTTGGTTCAATAGATAGAGCACTTCT
>JAJFLL010000118.1 GCA_021772695.1 Deltaproteobacteria bacterium | reverse complement strand
TCCCAAAATCACCTTATTCAAGGCCGCTTTCGAAATTTCACTATTCCGCAATGGGATGAAGACGAGGAATAAAATCTAGGCGAAGCAAAAGCGAACTATTACAGGGAAACGGAATTCGAGACTCAAGTTCCGTTTCCCTGTTTAACCGAAGTCGGCGAAAACCACCTTGGCGGGAATTTCATTTTCATCAGAAGGATTATTTCAACTAGAAATGGCCATTGGATACTTGGGTTCGAGAAGGAATCTTACGAGGCCTGACGCACCACCAAGAGCACCACGTCTTCGCCCACCTCGACCAATTGGATTTCGTAGCCGTGCAATTGCACCTTCACGGGACTGGTGGGCTTGCGATGGTTTTTGGAGGTCAGCAAAATTTCATTCTTCTCGCCGCTACCGCTGACGTCAAAGCGCATGCCCACTTCACCATCGCCGCCGCAATCGTAGCCGTCTTTGCACAAGGTATTGATGAACTCGGTGGATTTTAGGGTCAGGGCTTTTTTACCACCCACCCTCACGCTGGCCGTCTGACTGACCCCCATGAGAAAACGTTGGTTGAGTTTGATCTCAATATCGTCTTGGGCCAGATCCTTCACCGCCTGAAGATTTCCTGTGGCCTCGACGCGAGTGGCGAGAAAAGTGCCAGCTCCGGTGGACTTGCCCTGCACCTTGGCCTGATCGCCCTCTTTTAAGCCTTTAAAGGTATTGCTACCATCGAGGGTCTTAAAAGAAGTGCCGGCATTGATGTAGACCCGCACCAAGGGGGGTTGGTCGAGACCGAAACTATGTGAGCCGTAATTCACGGTGCGCACCACGCCGGTCAGGGTCTCGGCATGGGCCGCTCCGATAAAGGCCACCAACAAAAATAAGCTTAAAAATAATTGTTTCATAATGTCTCAAACGAAAAAGGGGGCATCAGGGTTCCTGGAAAAGAAGGAGATAGACCGTTTTTAAGGGACCATCAATCACCCCGATGCCCCGATCTTATAAATCTCTTCAGATTCCTATTTTAACCATTCCCCAAAAGCCTGGCTAGAGAAGACTCCGGATATTTAGGGGGCCAGGTCGAGCCGCAACACCTGAGTGGGTCCAAAGAGCGAGACCCCGTAGAGCAGGCCATCGACGGGATGTTCGTGGAGGCCCGTTAGGCCCGGCTGATTGCCGATGTGCTCGTCGGCGATCACCTGTTCGTATTGGGTCATGGTGAGGAGCCGGACGAAGCCGTCGAAGAATTCGTTGTAGATGATCTTGTTGGTGAATGCCCCGTCGTATTGGTCGCCCAGATAAAATGCTGAGGCGATAATGGATTTGGGACCGGCGATATTGAAGTCGGGGTCGAATCCCGAATTATTGTGGGCATAACCGTGAATAGGATTGATAATATCGTGCTGGGGGCAAGGGCCTTCACATTCGGGCCAATAGTAATTTTCTCCCGCGTAATAGACGCAGTTGAGTTCTTCAAAGGTATTGGCGCCTACGTCAGCCACGAAGAGATCACCTTCCCGGTCGAGTACCATGGTGAAGGGATTGCGTAGACCGAGAGAATAAATACTGGGATGGGTGCCGCTGACGCCATTATCAAAATTGGTAATTCCCCCCATTCCCATGGTACGAACCGGTCTCACCCGATGGATCTTTCCCAGAGGACTGGTGAAATCTTGGGCCGTATCAGGGGTGTCTCCGCCGTCACCTACACCGATTGCCAATTCGTCCTGGGTCATAAAGACCATGGAACCGCCGTTGTGAGTGCCAGCCGAGGTGGTCTTTTGAAAAGAGATGATCTCTTGGGCATCGCTGAGGGCAAAAGTATTTCCAGGAATATTAACATCCACGTGGTAACGCTCGACAAGGTTGCGGTCATTGCCCGCTGCCGGATCGGTGTAATAAAAATAGACCAAACCGTTGCTGGCGTAGAGGGGGTCAGCCACCACATTTAGCAGGCCCTTTTCACCCGTAAATTTTACATCAATGGGCTGAGCCACACCCACCACTTGAAAATTTTCATTGAGATAATAGACATTGCCGTCTTGGGTGATGACGATGGCGTGACCGTTTGTTCCAGGTAAAAATTCCAAGTCGATCAGGTTTGCCGCCAAGGAAGCCCCTACCGGGGTAAATACTACTTGAGGGGCTGGCATCGTATCGCCAGGATCATTAGGATCACCCGGATCAGGATTATCCATGGGATCCGGATTGTTCCCCGTCATGTCGGTCACCGTACCGCAACCCCCGAGCACCACGAGAAACATCATTAAAACAAAAGAAAATGCAGATCTTTTTGCAGAATTCATCATGAAAGGGCCTTTAATGTGATGGAGTGCGGTGAATCAAGACAATAATCTTGCCGGAGACTTACCCTAGCAGGCCGGCCCAGGCCTTGGCAAGTTGCTGCACCAAGGGGCTGATTTTTTTCAATTGCTGAGGGGCGGCAGCGAGGATTTCTTCGCTGCTTTGAGGCAGAGCAGCGGATTCTATTTCGTCGTGGCCGAGCTGCAACCATTGGGTCACCATCTCTAAAGTCATTTCAGGATGGAATTGCAGGCCATAGACCCGATCGCCATAGCGGTAGGCCTGATGGGGGTAAAGGTCGGAGGCCGCGAGACATTGGGCATTGCGGGGCAGGTCAAAGGTTTCGCCGTGCCATTGAAACATGGGGCCCAAGGCAGGCCACTCGGCAAAGAGGGGATCTTCCTTTGCCGCATCGTTTAATTGCAAATCATACCAACCGATCTCTTTGCGGTCCCCGGGATAAACCCGGGCACCCAAGGCCTTGACGATCAATTGGGACCCCAGACAAATACCCAAAATAGGTTTTTCTAATCTTAATGCAGTCTCGATCAAACGCAATTCATGACGTAAATAAGGCAGGTCATCGTTGGCGCTTTGGGGCCCGCCCATGATGATCAAGCCTTCGGGATGCCCCAGGTGTTCCCAATCTACGTCCCAGAGATCGTCTTGATAGGATCGAATATAAGTGGGAACCAAGCCTTCTTGCTTGAGCGTGGGGGCTAATTCTCCTAAGTGTTCATGGGCGACATGCTGAAAGACGAGAATGGGTTTGGTCATGAAACTACCCCCAAAAGATACCAAAAGCTTCCGTACTAGGTTGCTCAATTGGTATGAAAAAAACAAGCGCGATTTGCCCTGGCGCCACCACAGCGATCCCTATGCCATTTGGGTGAGTGAAATCATGTTGCAACAAACCCAGGTGGCCACGGTCATTCCCTACTATTTGCGATTCCTAGAACGTTTTCCCAATATGGCGAGCCTGGCAAAGGCCAAGGAGTCGGAGGTACTGCAATATTGGTCCGGTCTCGGTTATTACCGACGGGCCCGCCTCTTGCACCGGGGAGTCCAAAAAGTATGGCAAGAAAACGCCGGGATCTTGCCCCAAGAGATCGAGTCCCTCAAAGGCCTTCCCGGAATCGGGCCCTATACGGCGGGAGCTATCGCCTCCATCGCCTTTGGCCAAGCGGCCCCACTGGTTGACGGCAATGTGGTTCGGGTGCTCTCGAGATATTTTGGACTCAAGGGCCATGCCAAATCGCCTGAATTGCTCCGCACCCTTTGGGAAATAGCGGCCATCTTGGTGAGCCCCAGCCGCCCCGGTGACTTTAATCAGGGCCTGATGGAATTGGGCGCCACCGTGTGCCGGACTCGCCTGCCCGCCTGTGAGCGCTGCCCCTTGGCCAAGGGCTGCGTGGCCCTGAATTCTCAGGACCCTGAGGCCTTTCCCGAAACACCGCCCCTTCCCAAGACCCTTAAATTGACGCGGTTGGCGGCAGTGGCCCAACGGGGGGAGACGATTTTATTGGTGCAGGCCCAACACCAACGCTGGTTTCAGGGCCTCTGGGGCCTGCCGGGGGAATTTCTGGATAGGGAGGCCGACGATGAAGGCCTGCTCAGCCACCTGTCACAAGCCTATCCGGGGCTAAAATTCAGTCGCATGGTCGCATTACCGGCCACCCGTCATGCCATTACCCATCACCGCATCACCACTCAGGCCTGGTCCCTGCAAGTCTCCGGAAAATTGACCCCCAATCCCTCCTTTAAGAAAATGCGTTTTTTCCCCAAGGGGGCCTTGCCTAGTTTGGCCCTGCCGAACTTTGACCGAAAGGTCTTGCAGGCAGGGGGATTCTGCCCTTAAAGAGAAAAAACTCTCCAGCGCACAACTTTGTACAAGCTCAGTGCCGAGAAGCAATTACGTAGGCAATGTGGTTTTGAGCGGAAGAAAGGCAAGTCATGTCGGCAAATGACATCGGTCCAGGTAAAGTTCTAGAAGGTTTTCAATCTTTGATCTTCAAAGGTGAAGATGAAGAGCACACGCCCGTGTTAGAAAACACGCCACAGGTGACGGCAAATGCGGCACCGCAAAGTTCCTACCAACAAAAAGATGGGCGGCAAGAAAAGCTCACCGAAGTGGCTCCCAGGCGCCTCCCTCAGATCTTTCGTCAGTCTTAATCTAACGCTAAATCAATAATTAAATCCGTTGCGTCGCAGGTGCACCATGGGTTGACCCTCTTCTTCCATGCCCGCATTGAGAATTTCACCCACAAACATGCGATGGTCACCCACTTCATAGATATGACGCACTTGGCATTCGAGAAAACACAGGCTGTGTTTTAAAATCGGGATACCCAAGGTGGCAGTCTCTGTCTCAACCCCTTTGAAAGGGTCTTCCTCGGGAGCAAAGCCTTTGCCGAAATGGGCCAGCACGTCTTTTTGATTGGTATGTAAAATATTTAAGACAAACTTTTCACTGGCATCCAAAATACCTTCAGTCGAACGCCCTTTTTTCATGGCCACCGACACCATAGGAGGCTTAAAGCTACATTGCTGAAACCAAGAAGCCAACATGGCGCCCCGACTTTTTCCCTGCTGGGTGGTCAAGATGGCAACTCCGCTGGGAATGCGTCCCAAACTTTTTCCGACGATCTCTTTTGCACCTAAATCGCTCATGGCCTCCTCCTTAAAGCTAATGGATATTCGCCAACCTACAGGATAAGCCCCCTTGAGCCCAAGAATAAAGGGAAATTTCAGTGGCCAAGGCCGGTTGACCCTGGAGGGGACCACATTATATAAGGCCCCCATGACGCAAGACCCAAAGATCTATCAACAAGTCCAAGAAGCGGCGGTGTGGTGTGATCTGCAGCAAATAGAAGATGTCTATTCCTTGAAAGGCTCGGGATTTTTGGATTTTCTCAATAGCTACAACTCTCAAGATATCAAAAGCCTACCGATCCCCGGGGTGGCCTTGGGTTCCTTTCTCACCCAAAAAGGCAAGTTGGTCTCTCCCGCGGTGGTGGTAAAAGAGACCGAAGAAATCCTATTATTGTTGCCGCAGGGTTACGGTGACAAGGTGGCGCATAATCTGGCCGTCTACCTGGATTTTTCCGAGGTAAGCTTCACTGAGCAAAACCAACGATTTTTTCATCTGGTGATTTTGGGTCCCCGAGCCTCTCTCGGTCCCTTAGAGAATTTGCCCCCACCCGAACTGAAAAATTCCATGCACCGCATCGGCGATGGGGCCTCTTCCATATGGGCCTTCAGCACCGATCGCTGGGGAATTCCGGCCTGGGAAGTCTTGGGCGCCGCCGATCAACGTGACGCCTTTCTGCAATCCTTGCCCTCGAACCTTCCCCAGGCAGACGAGTCTTTATTAGAACTATTGCGCATCGAGGCGGGATTGCCAAAGATGGGTGTGGATATGGGGGAAAATAATTTACTGGCGGAGGTGGGATTAGACGAGCGTGCCACCAGCTTTAATAAGGGATGCTACCTCGGCCAAGAGACCACCGCACGAGTGAAAAGCCAAGGCCGGGTCCAACGCCACCTGGTGAAAATTCAGCTTTCAGAAGCACCCAAGGGCACCTTGCCATTAAGCATCACCTTAGCAGGAAACGAAGTGGGCACTCTAAGTTCCTGGACCCATTCGCCAAAATGGAACCACCCCATCGGTTTGGCCTTGATCAAAAACCAGGCCTTAGCATCCCCACAAGACTTGAAGATTGAGACCGAATCTCAATCCCTGTCGTTACAAACGCTGAGCTCTGGAGGTTCATCCCATTCATGACCGCGGCTTATCCCATCGATGAAGTGTTGCAAAAGAAGGCTTGGAGTATTCCCGATGCCTATCGCTACTGCATGCGGCTGGCCCGAACCCATTACGAAAATTTTCCGGTCGGCTCTATTCTGATTCCCAAAAAACTACGCCCCCATGTCTGTGCCATTTATGCCTATGCCAGGCGGGCCGACGATATCGCCGACGAAGATTTTACCGAGGCCAACCGAATTCCCGCCCTCGATGCCTGGCTCGACCTGCTCAATCGCTCCCAAAGCAGCCGGGTCAATCATCCGGTATTTTTGGCCTTGAGAGAAACCATCCGCGAATTCCAGATCCCGCTCTCATTATTGGAGGATCTTATTACCGCCTTTAAAATGGACGTGCGCATCAAGCGTCATCCCACCTTTAAAGACGTGCTTTTTTATTGTCGGCATTCCGCTAATCCCGTCGGGCGCCTCGTATTGCACCTTTTCGGATACCGCGATGAAAGCTTGATGCTGCTGAGCGACAAAATCTGCACCGCCCTACAATTGGCCAATTTTTGGCAGGATGTCTCCGTCGATCTACAAAAGAATCGTATTTACATTCCGCAAGAAGACTTGATTCGCTTTGGCTTCAGTGAAACTCAATTGATGAACCAAGAAGAAAAGCCTCAATTTCGCGAATTGATAAAATTTCAGGTGGATCGCACCGATCGCCTGTTTCGTGAGGGGGCACCCTTGGTTAAACTCACCAAGGGACGTCTGGCACTAGAACTCAAGTGTGTTATCTTAGGCGGCATGAAGGTGCTCAGCAAGATTCGCGAACTCGACTATCAAAC
>JAJFLL010000117.1 GCA_021772695.1 Deltaproteobacteria bacterium | reverse complement strand
CCAGGACTAGAAAAAGGTAAATACAAAGTCGAGATTCGTGAAGATTATTTAGTGGTCAGCGGCGAAATACAAAAAAGTAATTCGTCCCAAGGATTTCAAAAGTTTGCCTTCAATCAATTTCAGAAATCCATCCCGTTGCCTCGGGGTACCGATCCCAACTCAGTAAGCTATAAAGCCCAGAAAGAAAAGATTCTGGTGGTTATTCCCCAAAAACAATCGACCCCATCTCCCGCGCCTCCAAACCTTCCAAATACCCAACCTTCTCCCCTGGTTATTTAGCTTTGGCTATACTGAGGTAAAAAATCAGTTCGCCTTTTTTAAACTTCATGATTACATCTTGGGTTCGATAGGTTTTTTAAAAATGAGGTATTTATATGGACCGTGATGATTTACGAGACATAGTAAAAGTAGTGGTAAAAGAAGTGTTAGATCAATGGCAAACGCCCATCGAAATGGCTGGGAAGTGGGACGGTGGCACCATGATTTTTAAACCCGGCGATTCGTCGCTTCAATCTAAGGAAGTCGACATCTTATCTTTCTTTCACAAGGTAGTTTTATTGAGAGATCGATTAAGGGTTTTAGAACAAAAAATAAATTCAAATGCAAAATTGTCAGATGATGACAAGGTTGATATGCAGCAATATATCACCCGGTGCTATGGTTCTTTAACTTCATTCAATATTTTATTCAAAAACGATGGCGATAAATTTAAAGGGTCTAGTTCATAAAAAAATATCCTGATGGGAATTTATTCCAAAACTATATTTCCGTTCCTTATGGATTTTGTCTGCAGTAACCGGCAGATAGGAAAACACCGAAAGGACCTGCTTCAATCGGTTCAAGGAAAAATATTAGAGATCGGATTCGGTACCGGCGTCAATTTGGAATATTATCCGAGTAGAGTTCAGGCCATCAATGTTGTCGAACCCAATACGGGCATGCACCGCAAGGCTGCAAAACGCATGGCCAATTCAAAAATCAAGGTGGGAATTTCCCGGGGGGTTTGCGAAAAATTGCCATTTGAGAATCAGATATTTGATTCAGTTGTTTCGACTTTTACGCTTTGTAGTATTGCTGATGTTGAATTAGCTCTTTGGGAACTCCATCGAGTTTTAAAACCCACAGGTAAGATTTTTTTTCTGGAACACGGCTTAAGCGATGATGTGGCCATTGCTAAAAAACAAAGGCGTTTTACTCCTTGGCAAAGAAGAATCGCCGATGGATGTAGCTTGGACCGAAACATTGAGGCCTTGGTTTCTGGAGCAGGATTCAAAATTACGACATTAAAAAAATATTATTTTACCCCGAGATTCAAAATGTTTACCTTTCTTTATCAAGGTGAGGCCCAAAAAATGGGGAGGGTAGACCATCGTTAAGTATCTAAAAATTTTATTTATCATTGGGTTATTGTTGCTTCCTGCCTGCGGCAGGAACGGACAAGTCGATGATGTCACTCGAGCCCTTGCCCTAACGATCCGGACCTTTATCAATTTTTTTCAGGACAATTTGGGCAACTGTACTCAATTCTTACAAATCTATGATGCCCTCACCGAAGAAGTTCAGGATTGTGACAATCCGGGAGAAGGGACCTTCCAATTAACGAAGCTTTCGGTGGTATGCGAAAATGGACCACCCCTGACGGCCACAGCAGATTTTACCTTGGAGCAAACCAATTGCCAGGACAACGGCACTAAAATTACCTCAACGGGTACTATGGCCATGACATTGTCATTTTCCGCTGCTGGTAATATCGGCATTTTGGCAACCAACGATTTATTGGCGCAGAGCCTGACGTTTGTGTTCAATAACTTTCAGACCCAGGTCGACCTTTCCAATAATAACCTGTCTTGTCGGGATTCCGACGACCTTACCGTAGATGGTGGTAATTGCAGCGTTTCTTCGGATTGTCGCCAATGTAATTTTTAATAGGGCTTGGCCAACCGCTTCTAATGAAAAATGATCATCATTGAGTACAAAAAACCCCGATCACCACATCATTCGTGCAGAGACCGGGGTAATTAGCCAAAATGGTGTTTGTTGCCGACTAGCGTGTCATGGCGCGAAGCTGTTTGCCCGGTTTGAAGCGGGGAACATTGGCGGCCTTAATATTGATCATGGCACCAGTTTGGGGGTTTCTGCCTGTACGGGCCCGACGCCTGGCCACTTGAAAGGTCCCGAATCCGGTAAGGGTGATCTTATCTTTTTTCTTAAGACATTTCGAGATGTTATCAGTGACCGAATTGAGAGCGCGTTCGGCGGTTGCTTTCGGTATTTTACATTCCTTCGCCACACGGGCGATGAGTTCCGCTTTGGTCATGGGACCTCCCTTATTTCCGGGTTATGGTTAGTTTCCACCTGATTTCACTCCTGGTGGAATGATTTCAGGTCGAAACTCCATGGGGTCCCACGGGGCCCACGTGGATCGTGCCCCAAAATTTCGAATACAAATATGGGGGGCGGATCCATTAACGGCAAATTCAGGTGGGGTGTCTATTGGCGAGATTCCTCATTGCAAAATTGTAAAACTTTGTCCTTGAGAGTCAATGGCAAAAGGCCCTTCGGGGAGTTATTCCTTGGCGAATTTGATTGCTTGGAAACACCTTCCCTTGATTGACAATAGGAGGGTGAAAAGCTAGATTGGGCGCGGTCCAAATGAGGCCAGACCCCACGGAAGATAGGAGCTAAACGATGCCGGAATCTGCAGAGATTCTCCCGATTAATATCGAAGATGAAATGAGAGACGCTTATTTGGATTATTCCATGAGCGTTATTGTGGGTCGGGCCCTGCCCGATGTGAGGGACGGTCTCAAACCGGTGCATCGTCGTATCCTCTACGCCATGTTTCGTGAGGGTTTACTCAGTAATAAGCGTTTCAGTAAGTGTGCCGGTGTGGTCGGGGAGGTGTTGAAGAAGTACCATCCTCACGGTGATTCAGCGGTTTATGATTCCCTGGTCCGAATGGCACAGGATTGGAATCTCAGATATCCCCTGATTAACGGACAGGGAAACTTTGGTTCCATCGATGGCGATCCTCCGGCGGCCTATCGGTACACCGAGGCGAGACTCATGAAGATCGCCGAGGAAATGCTGACCGATATCGACAAAGAAACTGTCGATTTTATCGAAAATTTCGATAATTCCACCACCGAACCCACGGTTTTACCCACTAAGGTTCCTAATTTATTGATCAATGGCGCCGACGGCATTGCCGTCGGTATGGCCACTAAAATACCGCCCCATAATCTCACGGAAATTATCGATGCCCTTTTGGTGTTGATTGAACGACCTTCGGTCAAAGACGAAGAAATTTTTAAAATGATCCCTGGTCCCGATTTTCCCACCGGTGGATTCATCGTGGGCCGGGAAGGTATTCGACAAGCCTATACCACTGGGCGCGGCATCATTACGATGAAGGGTAAGGCCAACATCGAAACCATTGCCAAAGGTGACCGCGAAGCCATCGTCATCTCTGAGATTCCTTATCAGGCCAATAAGGCCAGACTATTGGAACAAATCGCTCGTTTGGTCCAAGACGGTAAAATTGAAGGCATCGCTGATTTACGCGATGAATCCGATCGCGATGGAATGCGGGTAGTCGTTGATTTGAAAAAGTCTACGGTGGCCGGTGTGGTCATGAATCAAATCTACAAGCATACGTCACTGCAAAGCTCCTACGGTATTATCCTACTTTCCATTGTCCACGGCCAGCCAAAGATTTTACCCATTCGAGACATGTTGCAACTATTCATAGACCACCGAAAAGAAGTGGTGATTCGCCGCACTATTTTTGAGCTGAAAAAGGCTGAAGAACGGGCCCATATCTTAGAGGGACTTAAAATTGCGGTAGAGAATATTGATGAGGTGGTCAACCTTATCAAGAAATCCAAAACACCCCCAGAGGCCAAGCTAGGACTCATTAAAAAGTTTAAATTAAGTGATATTCAAGCTCAGGCCATTCTTGATTTGAGATTACACCGTCTGACTGGATTAGAGCGCGATAAAATCATTCAAGAATATAAAGAAGTCTTGGAGTTGATCAAAGATTTAAAAGACATTTTGGGCAGTGAAAAAAGAATTTTCAAAATTATTTCCGAAGAACTGCAAGAAATTAAATCCAAATACGGAGATACTCGACGTACCCAAATCATCGCCGCAGAAAAAGAGATTAGTCTTGAAGATTTGATTCAAGAAGAAGATATGGTGGTGACCATTTCCCACAAGGGATACATCAAGCGTAATCCCATCAGTATTTATCGAGCCCAACGAAGGGGTGGTCGAGGGAAGACGGGAATGGTCACCCGTGAAGAGGATTTCGTCGAACGCTTATTCGTGGCTTCAACCCATAGTTACGTCATGGTCTTTTCTACGAAGGGAAAGGTCTACTGGGTAAAGGTTCATGAAATCCCTCAGGCGGGGCGAGCTACTAAGGGAAAGGCCATCGTCAACCTTTGCCGATTTGAAAATGATGAAAATTTAGCGGCCATTTTACCAGTAAAAGAGTTTGTGGAAGGTCAAAATGTTGTGATGTGCACTGAGAAGGGTATTATCAAAAAGACCGATTTGATGTCTTTTAGTAACCCTAGAGTAGGTGGAATTATCGCTTTGAGTATTGACAAGGGTGACCGTCTTATCGAGGCATCTCTGACCACCGGAAATGACGATATTTTAATCGGTACCTCTA
>JAJFLL010000116.1 GCA_021772695.1 Deltaproteobacteria bacterium | reverse complement strand
CGAATGGCACAGGTCCAAGAAGAAGAATTCCAATTGCAACGGGAAGAATTTGCTCCTTGCAACTCCAATTGCCATAAAGCGAATCAAGGGCCCAATGATTTTCAGGCCACCGACTTCAGCAAGTTTTATCTCGAGGACGGCAAAGACGACGATCCATTTTCTTTACTTAAAGGCTTGCCCAAGCAAGGGGCCGGCGAGATCAGTGATGCCGATCGAAAAAGTATCGAGATCTATTTGCAGGGCCTTTCAGGTACACCAAGCAACGATGGGACAGGCTCCCCGACGGCCCCTGCCGTTTCGCCTCAGCCCCGGGCGGCAAGCATCGACAGCCAGTGGTATCAGACCTTACCCGCAGCACCAAAAGTTTCTAACAGCCTTACCGACAAAAAGACGGCCCTCGCAGCGGATCGCAACCAGTCCGAGGCCGACTATGAACAGTGGGCGCAAAAAGTCGCCTGGATCGTACGAACGGGCTACGGCAATGCGACGAGCGGCGAGACCTTTGTCCAGCAAGAACTCGCATTGGCTCAGGTCTACCAATCCCAAGGCGATTTAACCCGTACCCAAACCCACCTCAAAGATTTACTTAAGATGATCCCCCATGATCCCACCGATGCCTCAAGTCTATTGCAACGAACCACCATCAGCCACCAGTTGGCCATGGTGCAATTGACCTTGGGCAATGACACCAGTCGTGGCGTGAAGAATCCGGGCCTACTAGCCGAAGCCATCGTTCATCTGGATCGCACCTATTCCGAGCTAAAGGTTTTGCGACAAAACTCCGGCGTTCGGTTTCTCTTGAATCAAAATCGATTTCTTCGAGCGGAAATTCTCATCACCCAGTCCCGTACCGTGGAAGACATTCAAGACATCCAAAGGGAATTAAAAGACATCCTCAACGAAACCCCCATTCGATATTTGCCTGCAGAAGACCCTAATCGCGCCCTATTAGGCCGGGTCAAATTGCGCTTGGCCCAAGTGAGTTACGGCCTTCCCGACGAAAGAGAAACGGGGCACCGTCTAGTCAATGAGCTTATTCAGGAATTCCCCAATGACACTTACCTAGGTTCCCAAGCCATGGTGGCCCAGGGCATGGCCTATCTCAGCACCGAAGGAAAATCGCTGCGCGGCCTCAAGGTTTTGAGGGAAATGCAAAAAAAGTTTCCCGGCAGCGATGGCGACTTGATGGTGCGTTCCGCCAAGAACCTGAAAAACCTCTTGGGGCCCGACGGCATTCTAAAAGAAAACATCGATGAAGAGGATTTCGGCGAGGCCTTTAAGGTAGCCCTAGACAAGGCGGTAAATACGGGCCCCAGAAAATTAGGCTTTATCGCCACTGGGTTCGCCATCGTGGCCATATTGGTACCCGAACCTTCCACCACCGCCCTTGGCTTAGGCATGTTGGGAGGTCTGGCCGTCGACATGGGGTTAGGGGTTGCCGAAGGATGGGGCGACATCATGGATTCCTACCGCACGGGCATTTCCCCCATCGACACCACCCGCAACTTGCAAAATCTTTTCCTGCTCACCTTAGACGTGGTCCTCTTGGTGACCGCCGGCGCCGGTGGCGCCATGGTGCGCAAAGGCACGGAATATGGATTGTCTCGAGTGGCCGTGGGCACCTCGGAATTTTTATCCCGGTCTGCCCTGGGCACCTTTACCGCCAAGGCCCTCTTACCCATGGGACAATTCGCCTATCGCTGGTTACCGAGAGTGGCGGAATCCACCGCGGCTTATACCTTTTACCAAGCCGAGAGATCTCTGGTCTTCGGGACGAAATTTACTTGGGATGCGGGCGAGGCCGCCTTGATGTTCGGCATGATGCAAAGTTTTGCTCTGGCCCACCAATTGGGACACGGTGCCAAACTCGCCACTGGCGTAAAATTTCAAAAGGGAAATCTCAAACCGGTCTTTCATGAGGGTAAGTTGGTCGGATTTTCCAATCCGGCCGGACGCCTCGCCGGCTGGGCCACGGATACGGTCATCGGCGCTACCGGCTTTTATGGCCTGCTGGTAGGATTGAATCAATCGGGCATCACCCGCGATCCACTTCCCAACTATTGGGATTTTCTCGGCCATCAAATCACCACGCTAGGATCCCTCCACCTTGGTGGAAAATTGGTACCCCAATCCTTTAACCGGCACCTCGCCAAATTGGATAGTCAGGCCAAAGCCAATCTCAAGCTTGCCAAGGACATCATCGACCAGTCGCCCTACGACGGCTTCGGTCCTGGCTTTGGGCCGCAGCTAGCCTTTGCCACTGCCAGGGTGTCACCGGCGCGAGGCCCTGGCTTCGGCTTTAAGGTAGACACCATCTTTCGGCCTCAACCCATGGCCATGGCTACTTATCGCCCCAACGATTCCGTTCCTGAAAGTGGAAATCGTACCAAGGGATCCTCACGACGCACCGAAGCCGAAATGGTGGAACAACTCAAAGAGACCTTAAAACGGCATCCCCGCATCACCACCCAATTTCGCGGGGATTGGAAATGGCTGGAAGGTTTGGATGCCCACCAATTGCGCGCTCTTTACGACTTGTCCCAAGTTCCCTCTGAGGGAATGGGTACCGTATTGTCTGAGATCTTATATACCAAAAATGCCCAGCATGCCCTGGACCTGTTCCGCTCCATGGATGCGGAAGCCGCCCAGGGCTTACGAGGCCTGATACGCCTCGATAAAAGCAGCGATGCTACCTCAATGGTGCGCAGGTTTTTTCGAACGGAATGGATGTTTGAAAGCCCCGAGGGTAGTCCCCAAAGCACGGCCACCACTCGCGGCATGTTATTACTGCAAGCTTATGCCCATTTGGAAAAAATTCCTGGCGCCAATGAGGCCATGGAAAAAACCACCATGGAATACCAAGAAAACCCCGATCATTGGCAGGTCTATGCCCCCGGTGAAAAGGCAAAATGGCGCGGCAATGTGGAAGAATTGATTCGCCTCGGTGCTTTGCAGGCCCGTGCCGAAGCTGGCGAAGGCCAACCCCTGACCTCCGTAAATCAGGAAATGGGTCAACAGCGTTTTGTGGACGAAGGCGGCCGGTCGCGCAGCCACCGCATGGAGGCCGACGGACTTCACAAAGACCAATGGATGGCCGAGATGAAATCCACCTACAATGCGGCCGTGGGTGGACCAGGTGCCCTGAGCTTTACCTCCATGGGCGGCGAGAGTGCCATTAAATTTAAAAACCAGGTCAGAAAATACGGCCAAGCGGTGAACGATAAAAAAATCGCGGGGGTCACCTATCAGATCACCGCAAGATCCATCGACACCGAAGTCGTCCGATTTATCAAAGAGCATATTCCCAACGTCAAAATCATTCGCTACGATACCATTCTTGAAACCACTGGTACGGTGGTGGATCAACAAATGACCCTCATCCGCCTAAAACCGGACGTCAGCCCGAAGGAATTCATGTCTTCCCATAGCAATGATGTGGTGTTCATTCGAGACGGCAAGATCCAGGCCTTTACCTTTCGTGGGCCGCCGCGCACGGACCACCATCCTAAGGAAACGGTCACGGAATTATTCACCGAGACCTATGAAGCCACGGGACTCAAATTTTTAGAAACTCCTAGCTCTTCATCAGCGGCACGCTTTAAATTTCAAATCGAAAAGGCCGCCGAGTTGATGGAACGCCTGGAGCCAAAGGAAGGTGAGAAATTTGAAGAGAAGATCTTAGACTTATTGACCGAGGCAACCTGGCAAAAATCCCCTCACGATGCCTTTCGCTACGCAAGAAAAGGTCTAGACAAACTGCTGCAAGAATATCTGGTAGAGCAGGGTTATGGAAACGCCGTCGATTCTATAGCGATTCCGGTCAAACTCGACCATCAAAGAAACCTGAGTCCGCAGGGCGAGGCCCAAGGACAATTCCATCTCTATTTTAAAACGCAGGATTTCGCCAAATTTCGCAAGACCGTCCCTTCCAATAATCCCCAAGGCAGAAGTGTCTTGCTAAAAAAGGATACTCTTCTCTTTACCGGTCGTGGTTACACCTCTTCCGAGGTCAAACAAGAGTCTGGAAAAACCATGAGGGGTGACCATCTCTTTGCCTTTGATACCCGGGCAAAGCTTCCCATCGAGGAAATCACCTTACCCAGTGGAGAAAAGGCCTATCGGGTGACCAAGGATCATTCCATCGAGATTAAAGATCTAGAGATCACCTACTATGGTGAAAATCCCCACTTAGATATCTTCTCGGAAGCCATGTGAGCTAAGGGCATACTTCCCTTGCCATTTATTCGAAATTTCCCAAGATGAATCCGTGTCACCCCCACAGACTCCAGTCTTAAATCTAGAAACCTGCGCCGAAACCACTGCCTTTCTCCTAGAAGAATTGAATATCTTGGCAGGAATTTGTTTTACCGGTCTGCAAAACGTCATGAAGGACTTGAGTTCAGGCCGGTCTCCCCAAAGTTTGGATTTGGAATCCCGGTTGCTAGAAATTCAAGGCCACTTGGATGCCTTCACCCAGGCTTGGCAAGAGACCGATACGGCCTTGGATCAAATGGAAAAAATCGCCCAAGGCATGGCCGTGACTTCCCCTGAAGGTTTATTGGGAGAAATGCCCGGTTGGGAACAAGAACACCTGGTCTGGCAGGAATGGCATCATCAAGTCATCGCCTTGATGAAAAAATTACATTTGATCGCGCCCCAGTCCCAACTGTCTGCCCTGGGAAGACTGCCTCTGGACGATCTATGGGAAGAGATTCAGGGCCTGGCCGAAAAGTAGCGTCAAAAAAATGTCGATTTTCTCAATATGGATAAACGGAAAAATGACGCTATGAGACATTTTTCTGATTCCGTTCTCGATTCCAAAAAATCTCGAAATCCAAAGGTCTAGTATCATTGGCCATTTTTTTTTGAACCGGCGGCCCATTCTTTGGCGTCCTTTTTGCTAACTATTACTCTACAGGGTAAGTGTTCAAAATTAGTGTCCGGGTAAGAAACTCCAACCACACCAATTAAAACGCACCCTCCTGCTTAATGATTCGCCATGAATCGAAACGCACTCCTGCGCTTGATTTGGCGTCCGGGTAATGGAGGAATCGTATTAAAACTTCGGGTAAGGGGGCCAAGGGCCTTGTCTTCTCTTTTCTCTTCACTTTAACCATCTGCCTCGTGCAGTTCATCTCGTCTCCGCCGGCGTGGGGCCAACAAGAAATCCCACAGTGCGGTCAGACTCCGGCCGATGTCTATATCATGCTCGACCGAACCGGCAGCGTGAGTAGCACCAACCGAGCCTTGGAGCGAGATGCCGCCAAAAATATGGTGGATCTGCTCTTGGCGGTCCCCAATAACCGGGTGGCCATCGGTCGCTTCGGCGATGCCGTCGATGGCGGTGAAGACGCCGAGACGATCCATGCCCTGAGCAATAATGCCACCACCATCAAATCAGCCATTGATAGCGGCATGACCAGTTCGAGCCCAGGGGGTACCAACTTGGAAGATGCCGTGGAGGCAGGGCGCCGGGAATTACAACTCAACGGCAATGCCGGTTCCCAGCAAATTTATATTTTACTCTCTGATGGTGATGCCAACGAAAACGATACTTGCAACGAGGACATCGCCGAAGGGGATGACTGTATCGTCGGCGATGATGCCGCCGCCGCAGACGCCGCCGATGAATTAAAGGCATTGGGCTATACCTTTATTGCTATCGCCTTCGATGCCAGCGGTTCCGGCGGTGATGTGCAAAATCGTGCTCTCTTGGCCTCCATGGCCACCCAACCTTCGGCGGACAGTACGGGTACCGGCGGGGTAACTCCTGCAGAACAGACTTTAGAAAACGGTGACGGCGACAATTTTTATATCGCCCCAGGGGGAGCCGACTTAGCGGCCATCCTAAATACCATCGGCAATGAAATCCTCTGCGATGATCAAGTGGAATGTACCGTAGACACCTGTGTGGAAGGCAGCTGCCAATTCCAACCGAGCGACATGCGCTGTGATGACAACGATCCGTGTACGGCGGACAGTTGTAGTGTCAACGGTGGTTGTAGCCACGACCCCATTCCCAATTGTACCTCATGTACCCCTGATAATGCCGGCACCGTATGTAATGACGGCAATCCTTGTACCGATGATGTTTGCAGTGACACGGGAATCTGCGAACACCCTGTGGACACCGGCAATAGTTGCGACGACGGCAGTTTTTGCAACGGCACTGAGTCGTGTACCGACGCCGGCCAATGTGTCTCCTCGGGTAACCCCTGTGAGGGCGGTAATGCCTGTAACAATGTCTGTGATGAAACGGCCAACGACTGTTTCACGGGCGCCAATGGGCAGGGCTGTGAAGACGGGGACCAAAACGAATGCACAGGTGGTCAATGTGTCAACGGTGCCTGCGAGCCCATGAATCAACCTGGGCAGTGCTCCGACGGGGTACTCTGTACTACGGCCGACACTTGTAGTAACGGATCTTGTTCGGGAGTTCCGGTAACCTGCGTGGACGACGGGATCGAATGTACCGTGGAAAGTTGCGACCCCAATACCGGCAATTGCGTTACCGATGACAGCGGCTGCGAATGTGAGATCGATGCGGACTGTCCCGAAGACGGCAATCTCTGCACGGGAAAAGTCTGCGATCCCAATACGCGTACCTGCCAATACCCGCCCCTTGGGTCCGATACTTCTTGCTCCGACGGGTTATTCTGTAACGGAGAAGAATTCTGCGACGGCCAAGGGACCTGTGGTGCTGGCACCAATCCCTGCGCCGATGGCGAGGAATGTGCCGACAATTGTAATGAGGTCAATGACACCTGTAACGATCCCCAAGGTACGGCCTGTACCGACGACGGCAACCCTTGTACCGATAATGAGTGTAGCGGGGACGGGGCCTGCGTGCCGGTCAATAATACCGCCGATTGCGAAGATGGTGACTCATGTACCTTAGGTGATGTGTGTTCCGGCGGCGAATGCCAAGCGGGCGGCCCCAAAGATTGTTCCGACAATCGTGAATGCACCACCCATAGCTGTGACAGTGATACCGGCGAATGTCTCACCGACAATTCGGCTTGCGAGTGTAACGGCGACCTCGACTGCGATGACGGTAATCCTTGCACAGCGGGAGCTTGCGACCTCGACTCGGGCACCTGTGTGCAGGAAATCCTGGTGGGCACCACTTGTGATGACGGAGACAATTGTACCAACCCCGACCAATGTAATGAGGTGGGGGCCTGCGTCGGCTCGACCGTCAGTTGTGATGACGATAACGCATGCACCGCCGATGTCTGCGACACCGAGACGGGTGCGTGTCTCAATACGGACAACGGCGAATGTCCTCCACCGAATGATTGTGAGGCTGGAGACGCCGATCTCGACGGCGTTTGCGATCCTGAGGACAATTGTCCCAATACCGCAAATTCCGATCAGACCGACAGCAATGGCAATGGCATCGGCAATGCCTGTGAAAACCCCGGCGACTCCGGCGGTGGGCAGACCGGTGATCCGGTTGGAGGTCCCGTTGTTCCCACCGGATTTGGACTAGTGGAAGGTTCGGGCAGTTGCTCACTCCAAGCCGGACCCAACACCTCAAGAAGCTGGGCCCCTTGGTTCTTCATGGGCATTCTTCTCATAGGGTGGAGTCGTCTGCGCTTCAGACGAAATTAACCAGACGCCAAATCAAATCAAAAGGCCCCCGTCTCCATGGGGGCCTTTTTTTTTACTTTTTTTGGTAACAGCTACAGGCCTTGACAATACACCCCAGGACATAGTTAAAAAAAACTTGAGAGAAGTTCACAAGGAACCTGGAGAAAAAATGAAAAAAGTATTGTTCTGGTCCCAAACCTGGGTCCTGGTTGTTTTACTAAACTATCTGCCCATAGCAAACACCTTCGCCCTTCCCGGTGACCTCGATGCCTCTTTCGGTAGTAACGGCATTGCCTCCGTTGATTTGGGTACCGACAATGAATCCCCGGTTGCAGTAGCCCTACAACCCGATGGAAAAATCATT
>JAJFLL010000115.1 GCA_021772695.1 Deltaproteobacteria bacterium | reverse complement strand
AACACGACTGCGTGACCCCAGAATGGCGCCAAAAACGCTACCAGCATATTTTAAAATACGATCAGGTTTTGGGCGATACCAAGCACGCCATCACCACCTTGTCCACATGGGAAAAAGAACTTTTGCCGGTTAAAGAAGCTTCAACTAATCCCAAGGTGGTGCTCGATGCCTACGGTCAAGTGTTGCAAAATGTGCTCGAATTTAAATCTCATAACACCGATCCCTATTTGGAAAGTCAACTCAGTATTAAAGTAATGGATTTAATCCATCACATGAAGGGTTCTACCAAGGATCTTCAAACCAAGGGCCTACTTCCTGACAAGAGATATCAAGCGGAAGATCAACTGCGGCAGGCCCTCATGCGAATAGCCGAGGGCCCCAATGGGGAGCTTTGGCCCTTGCTCTCGGCAGAAGGTTTAGAGAAATATTTTCGTTTTCATCACGAGGCCGCGGCGCAATCGAAGCTGGCTTTTCAGGCCATTCATGAAGAAGAAGACCGCCTCAAGGGTCGCATGTTGCTTTTGGAGGCCCTCGGCCAATATGTGCAGCTTCGTGACGGGGCCATGGTCGAAACCATGATCGAAGACATCAAGACCTATACCTCCGAGAGCATGTATCCCACCGGTCTAGAATTGATCGAGATCGATTACGCCCTCTACCAAACCCTAAAGGGCTCGGGATTATCCCAAGAAATTCAAATTCGGGAAGAACTATTCCAAACGGCGAAGAGCTTTCTTTCCAACACTCATACTTATACCCATGACGCCGCAGAAACCCGTGGTCTGTTTCTGCTTCGTAATCTTTATGCCGAAGAAAATGACCGGGTGGGTTTAGCGGCTGTAGAAAAAAAGATTCGGGGCCGGCAGGAAGAGCAGGGCGATCGCTTGGTGAGTTGGTATGATGCTTACCGCATTACCCGTGAAGCCACCGGTGGCCTGGATATGGACAGTGCCGAAACCAAGAAGGAAAAACTCTCTCAAGCGGGACAACTCTTAGAAACCGACCTGATGTTTTTGGGGTCCAGCGATTTGACCCAAGAAGGCACTCGGGTGGTGATGAAGTACCATCTATGGTCTGACTTCGATGTGGCCCTCAATATTCTAAATCATGTGAGGGAACTTCCTGAAGAGGCCCGCAAAAAACATATTCAAAAATTGGGATTTACCCTGGCGTCCTTGCGTCGATTTACCACCGGCGAATTCGCCTTCCTTACTCCGGAGGAATACCAGCAACGTCTGAATCAAATAGCACCCTTAGCCGATGAATATTTCGATAAGGCCCTACCACTTACTGAAAAGGCCACCGATGACGAAAAAGAACTGCACCAAAGGGCCAAAGAACTTTTTCGTGAAAAATTTCAGCTTAGTTTGGAACATGGTGAAGCCGCTTGGTTTTCCCGTCTTGAAACCGAGTACCTATTGCAATTTAAAGAAGCGGCCTTGGCCGTTACGGTGTTGGCAGAACCCAGAGGTAGTGGAGCCTTATCCAAGCAACAAGTCTTAGAGACCCAACTAAAAATCGGCGTGGTTTACGGTCAATTAGGACTAGCTGACAAGATGGACGAGGCCTTGGCCCCTTTTAGAGAATTTTTACAAGATATGTCTGACCCCGTGGCCCGAGCCGATCGTACCATGGCTTTGGTCGATATCTATATGAATGCCGATCGCAGCGACCGCATAGAAAAGACCAATGAACTGCTGCAAGAGATTGTTTCACTAGATCCCGGTCCGGCCGCGGTGAGCCCCCAAGACAAGGCCCTCCATGTGAAAGCCCGTATGGCCCTAGCCTTTCACCATCTCAACGAGGGTAAGCTAGATGAAGCCAAGGATGTCTTACTGGATTTAAAACCCCATCCAGGTGCCCAGGCCCTTTTGGAAAAATTGGAGCAAGGCACCCAAAAGATGCGGCAACACTTTACCCTTCGGGTGACCCGTTCGATACTGCAACAACATATTCATCGAAAGCGTGAGAAGGCCCACGAAGGGTTTGAGACCGAAGAACGAGCCAAGTCAGACCATCTCTTAGTAGAGAGCAATCGGTTTTTAGACGATCTAGAAAAACAATTGGAAAAGGGTAGATTGCCTGAGGAAATATTCACCGAGTTTCAGGCCGATGGAAAATATACCGGAGTCTTTCAATATCTAAAGGTTTCTGACCGCGGAAAATATTTGCAACGATTCTTAAACGATACCGCCTCACCCATGTTGAGCGATCGAAAATTTTCCCAGGCCGCCCTCAAACTTGCCCAAGACTTGGTAGACGACAAAGATTATCAGTCGGGCATGGAGATCTGTGAATTTCTGCGACACGATCCCTACGTGGGCGAACGAGCCAAAACCATGGCCAAGGATGATATCTCGAGTATCGCCCGTTCCGATGCTCTACTCAGCGCGCTGTGGACTGAACTGAAAAATGCCACCATCATTTTTGCCGATTCTAAAGAAGAGGCTTTCAAGAGTCTCATATTATTGATTGCCGGTTTCGGCATCGGAAAACTCGCCGCCACCGGTGCCAAGGCAGGGTACGCCATGTGGGCCGTACGCGGATGGAAAGGGGCCAGTTTTCTCACCAAACATCGTGGTATCGGCATGGGTCTCGTGGGTATGACCGCCGAAGCCGCCGCCTTCACTACCACCAACATGCTTGGCAGTGCCGTGCTGCATAATAACTTTTCCCATTTAACCTGGGGCAATTGGGGCAAGGAATTCGGTGCCATGATGGTCACCTTCGGTCTACTGCATGGCTACGGTGCGGGGTTGAGCCGCATCAGCCCCAAAGTGTTAGCCAGTGAAAACGCCTG
>JAJFLL010000114.1 GCA_021772695.1 Deltaproteobacteria bacterium | reverse complement strand
CGTAAGCATTGGATGCCCTTTCTCCGTCACCAAGGACATGGAGCATTTCCTACCCGGAAAATTAGTTTGTTTCTACATTGTCCTCCACCCAATCCTGGATAAAGTTTCCCGTTTCGTACCCACTGAAATGTAAGGCCAGCGAATGCCCGGTATTCGGCGATACGTAAACATCAAGAACAATGTCCGGGGAAAAAAATTGCTCTTCGTGAGCTAAGATAGTTTCTTCATTGCAGACCAGGCCGAGCGGAGGCTCCGCACAGGCTGTCAGGTCCCGCTCGCCAAGGACGATCAGGGTTGGGGCAGTGATGCCTTGTGAGGGAGCGGTTTCTGGGTCTGGGAAGAGCGCATACTCCACACTCTCAAACATCATCGGGCCAGGAACCGTTGTCTTCAATAATTCGTCTAGAGCAAGAACAACCGGTCCAGCGTTGGACTTGTGAAAGAAAAAATTCTTCCTGGTCCACGGCACGGTGGTCATATATCCGTCATCAAGACCTGAATTCGCGAATTTTGGGTCAAGATTCGCCGGATAAATATTGGGAATGATCAGATCGAGCCAACCCAGTTGGGTAAAATGCAACGCTCCCGTGAGCACAAAGGCATCGATGTCTTCAGGGTAGCGGGATCCAAATAGCCACCCCAAGATACTCGACAAGGAATGCCCCACATAAACAACGCGGGAAAAACTTTCACCCCCGATATCGCCGTTACGCAACTTGACGACCAACTGATGAAATGAGTCGATCGTTCCATCGAGTGTAATCAGAAAGCTGGGGGGTTTGGAACTGCTTCCTGCGCCAAGGATATCAATATTGAAGGTCGCATAACCAGCATCGAGTGCGGCGTCGACTTGGGAATAAAAATTAGGTAACCAGGGGAAATCCCAGTAGTGATGCGAGTAAGTGCTGCCGTGGACGAAGAACTGCACCGTATCCGGGGTAGCTCCGCGCGGCATGCAGAGTTCGCCGAAGATCTGCGCATCCGGAATATTTGGAAAATTGATCGGGATTTGGTATTCCTGACAGTGTCTGTGAAAGCCGGTTGCCCTTCCTTCTTGGGTGAAAAGAAAAACACTCAAAACCAAGACAAGAAAACCGACAATGTAACGTTGGATTTTCATAACGTTTCTCCCTATATTAATGAGCTATGATGTCATCTTATTCCAACCGTCGGTGGGCCGTCGTCACGATAAACGGTGATTTTAGCCTTGAAACTCATTGAGGGGCATCCCTATAATTGGTGAGCAATCCATAACAAAAACCGGACCGACCACATGATTTCTCAAGAATCTCAAGAAAAACTGGTAGGTGAAATTCATCGAGCTGCCTTAGAGGCGATCAGTTTGCATGAAGGTTTTAACGTTATTTTGCCGCTGTTGGAGCAGTTATTCGGCTCGAGCGGGACAAACCTGTACCGCTGCGGAGTAGCACCGAGTTTCGAAAGTCTGGGTGGTTCTTTGGGACGATGGGAAGATTACGTCTCCGAGTATCACCATGAGGATGTGATGCAGACAGTGCTGCAAAGAGAAAATCCCTGGGTATTTCAACCCATGAGATTTCCGGAATGGGAGGAATACCGGAAGAGTCCGACCCATGCCTTCTCAACAAAACTACAGATCGCCAAATATTTACATGTTCGCCTGACCGACACCGAGCACCAAGCACCGGGGATGGTGGGAATCCTAATCGCCCGCTCGAAGGGGCTTTCCGATTTTACCGTTGACGATGAATTGTTGATGGCGCGTTTAGTGCCATCTTTACGGATCTTTGTGCAAAGGAGCCGTCAAATCGAGTGGCGGATGCAGGTCAGCTCGGCCTTAGAAACTCTAATCAACGAAGACTGGCCGCCCAAGCTGGTCCTCGATGCCAATGGTTCTCTCATTTGGGCTTCCACTCATGCGGTCTCGCAATTGGGAATGGATGAAGGTTGTGGACGGAAGATACCTGAAGCAATGGTAAGAAACGCACGACGATTCGGCGGTCTCAAGAAACCAACCTCAGGTTCTTCTTTGCCTTTCCCTAACCTTAATATTCTCTGCAAAGGAAAAACACCCGTACGTGTTGAAATGCGCCCCATTCAAGACGCTTTCGGTGGTCGCTTTATTTTGTGCGAGTTGTGGACAAACGATCCTTCTCCGGCGGTAGAAGAATTGGCTCGCGCAGCTCACCTTACTCCCGCCGAAAGCGAGGTTTTGGTCTGGCTTACCCGGGGACTTAGCAATCGCGAAATCGCCGAACAGCGATTCGTTTCATTGGACACGGTTCATACCCACGTACAGCGGATTCTCTCAAAACTGGGAGTGGACTCCAGGGTTCGGGCCATACTCCTCGCTTTAGGACATCGATTCGAACAATAAAACCGCATTCACCTTCCTAAGTTTTATAGCAAGATTTCTTTTTTCAAATTTTAGTTTTTAAATAATCCAATTTTACTTAGGGTACATGATATTTTTTGGAGAACCTTTATGAATTTTAGTTTCATAAAAACCATCCGTCTATTATTCCTAGGAGCTGGATTCCCATTGCTCTTATTGGCCACCCCTCTATCTGCCAAAGCCAAAGACCAAGTGACTCCGGTGTTATCCCGCATATTGGCCTCCCCTCAGGCCGTATTAGGCTCCGATGGCAATTACCATTTAGCCTATGAAATTTTATTGACCAATGCCTCCAAGGCCCCTTGGCAACTCAGCGCCGTCAATGTGTTGAAACAATCCGGTCCATCACCGGTAATCCAAAAATTTTCCGGCAAGCAGATTCCTAAAATATTTTCCGATCTCAGCGAACGCAGCCCTACCGATAAATTGGGACCAGGACAAAGCGGCCTTTTATTTCTCACCCTTTCCTTTCCAGATAAAAGTTCCATCCCCCGTGAAATCACCCATCGCTTCGATTTTACCCACTCCGGTCGATTACTTTCACTGGGTGGTCCCCCGACTCAGGTCCACTTGCAAGACCCCATTCTCATCGGCACTCCCTTGAAGGGAAAAAAGTGGGTGGCAGGCGATGGGTGTTGCCAATCCCATCGTCATGTACGTGCGGCCCTTCCCATCAATGGCCAATTATTTTTGGCCCAACGCTACGCCATCGACTGGGAACAATTGAGTGATACCGATCAAATTTTTACCGGTGATCCTAAGTTGGTCGAGTCTTATCAATGTTACGGTAAAGAAGTTATTGCCATAGCCGATGCCAAGGTGGTGAAGGCCATCGATTTATATGCCGACCAAGTCCCGGGAAAATTACCCGACGGCATCGAGCTCGACCAGGCTGATGGGAACCATGTGGTCTTAGAAATTCAACCCGGTGTCTACGCCCTCTACGCCCACCTAAAGAAAGGTAGCTTGTTGGTTCGAGACGGAGACCGAGTCCAAAAGGGACAAGTCTTGGCCAAGATCGGAAATTCGGGAAATACTTCCGAGCCCCACCTCCATTTTCATCTCATGGATTCTCCTTCCCCGCTGGCCTCCAATGGCTTGCCTTACCGGTTGGAGCAATTTGATTTGCTGGGAAAATTGCCTTCCACCGCGGCCTTCGACCAAGGCGCCGCTGAGGGAAATCCTCTCAAAATTCTTCAGGTTAGCCTTCCAGGCCCCCACCGAGACCAATTGCCCCTCGACCTGGTCGTCGTAAGCTTTCCCTAGATTTTTTAATAAGATCACTAACTTATAAAATTTTTCACTAGCAACCTTTGGCCAAAGCAGGTGATAATTCGAAAACTCGCGATCTTTTCGAATGTTAAATTGTAACTGATTGATATTATTTGGTTTATCTCAGGTTCGGGTATGGAGCCATGTTTAGGGACTTTTATTGATTAACCGTCCGTGAGGCCAAAACCATGAATACAGAGAATCGGGGCACCAGAATCTCTGTCTTAGATCTTTCAGGATCTCCGTTAGCCGGGTTTTCGGATTCCTCGACCAGGTCTGTAGCCCAAACGATCGTAGCCGATTTTTTTCAAGGCCTCGGTGCACCTGAAGCCGGCCAAGTCGGCTCTATGATCCAACCCACCTATGTTCGCGCCTTAAATTCCATCGCCGAAGAGGGCGACCCCCAATTATTGTATTCTGACTTTTTACAATTGGTTCGCGAATGGAACCAATTGGGAAGATCCGACTTGAGTCACGGCTTGGCTTCCTTGTGTCAACGGCATTTGGCTGCAGACACTCAAATAAGCTCTGAGGCCAAACGCAGTTTTCAAACCCAATTCGCAGAAGAGCTGGCTTTGTCTCGGGGTGAAGGCCCCTGGGGTCGCCGAACGGAAATATTCTTTTCTCAATTCGTCGAGCAGGTGGCTGACCCCGTATTAATGGCATCCTTTGCCGCCGGCACCACGGCCTACCATCTAGGACGTTTGGGAAGCCTGCGATGGTTGTCACGATCCCCAGCCATCTTTTCAGGATTTGGTCGACCTGCGGCCAGGGCTGCAAGTTTCGTCTCTGGGGTGGGTGCGGAAAGTTTGGCCTTTACCCTGACTCAGCGAGGGCTACGTAGTCCAAGTCCCCATGGCCTTTCCCATTATACCCATCCCTTTGGTCAGGATTTCTTGGCCACCGCATTGAGTTTCAGTTTATTCCGCGCCGCAGGGGGAATGAGTGAAAGATTTCTACGTTGGCATCGTGGCATCCCGGCCTATTTGCCCCCGACTCCCTTTGCGGCTCGTCGTTTTTCTGAACAATTCCTCCACACCCTCGTACCCAATACAGCTATGTATGGTGCCTTGTTATTGTCCCATGACCTACAAATAAGAATGCATTTAAGCCCTGAAATTTCCGGGGAAGCCATGATGCTCGGTTCATTGGGCGCCTTACTCCACCTCAAAGCCGCAGGACATTTATTTCACCACTTGCAACCGGCCCCCATGCAGCGCTGGTCCACACGAGTGGAGCGAGAAGCCCATTGGATTTTGCACGCTCCCCGCAGACTAGCCCAATTTTACCAACCAAAGCCTTCCATTCAAAACCGGTGGAATGACCTGCTTCCCGAATGGGGGCTCGCCACAGCAGTCAGTGGCCCTGCAAGCGTAAGAGGTCGCCAACGGCAAATATTCGAAGAAAATTGGGCTCTCATGATGGCCGGGGACCCAAAGGATTCCCCGGATCTTTCCCCATCGAATCGCATGATTCCCGAAACTATCCCGTCCCGACCCATCGTCAATCCAGAGCTGGTGCAAATATTAGAGGCCGCCCCATGGCCTGTTATGATCCTCAATCGAGAGGGAATTATCGTAAATTTAAATTCAGCATTACGCCGTTATTGGCAGGGTAGCGGCGAGGTCATCGTCGGTCGGCCCTACACGGAATTAATGGAATCGGTGACCGGACCAAATAACACTTACCAGTTAAAAAATATTTCAGGCAGAAGCAGGCAGTTTCAGTTGGAACAAACTCCTATCGGCGACAGCGATTACAATGTGGTCTATTTGAGACACCACGCCCGCCCCAAGCTTGTCAAAACTTCCAACGAAATTGCTCAAGAGAACCGGCTAAGAACCCTTGAGGATATGAACCGGCTGTTAAGCGGAATGCTGCATGATTTTAATAATTATATTTTCAGCTTCACCAGCTTTATGGAAATGCGATACCCGCAATTGATGAGGACCTACATTGATGTTCATGGCAATGGAAGGCAAAGCCAATCGATCTCCGAACACGGAACCGTAGTTTCTGAATCCCTAGAAACCCTTACCGGAGAAATTAGGGCGTTCCAAAATTTAATGCGGGGACTTTCTCCAGAAAAGTCGCTTTTTTCTGTAAAGGATGTTGCTCAAATGGCCGCCCACCAATTTCAGCGTGAAGCCGACTCGCGGGGGATTACCCTGAAAACCGTATTTGCAGAAGACCCTGTTTTCATGATGGGCAATCATGAAATCCTCTCAGCAGCCTTAGTCAATTTATTGAGAAACTCAGCCCAAGCTTCCCATCAAGGCGGCGAAATTCATATTCAAGTATCTCCCCGAAACAACCTTGGGGAAATTACCATTCAAGATTTCGGTACCGGTATCTCACCAGAAAATTTAGCCAGGATATTTGAGCCTCACTTTACCACCAAGGCCAAAGGGCAAGGCACCGGCCTTGGGCTTTTCATGGTCAAGACCATTGCAGAGGGTATCTTGGAAGGAAATATTCAAGTGCAAAGTCATTTGGGGCAAGGCACCTCCGTAACCTTGACCTTTCCATTAGCCAATCCCATGATAGAACCCCTCTTCTCCAAACAATAATTTTTCCGTTTAGAAGATAGTTGAAATTCAGCCGAGAGCTGTTTAAAGATCCTGCAAAATCGGAGGTTGGACTATGAATATGCAAGATTTTGAATTTCAATGTGAAGGCCAGACCCATTTAGGCAAAATAGCCCACCCGGGTGAATCAAACCTTCCCGCCGTCTTAGTGGCCCACGATTGGAGCGGACTAAACGACTTTGCCGTCGACACTGCTAAAAAATGCGCCCAGCAAGGCTACATCGGTTGCGCCATCGACCTATTTGGTGAAGGAAAAACCGGCTCTACCACCGAAGAAAAAATGGCCTTGATCACTCCCTTGATGAAAGATCGAGGACTATTGCAAAAAAGGCTCCTCGCCGCCTTAGCCGGCATCCAATCCATTGCCGGGGTTCATTCGGATAAAATCGCTGCTGTGGGTTTTTGCTTTGGCGGTCTGAGCGTATTGGATTTGGCAAGAAGCGGTGCAGACTTGAAGGGTGTGGTGAGCTTTCATGGCCTCCTCGACCCCAGTGGGTTGCCAAGCAAACCCATCAAAAGTTCCATATTGGCGTTGCACGGCCATGATGATCCCATGGTGGATCCCGATAAGGTGTTGGCCTTCGAAAAAGAAATGACTCAGGCGGGGGCCGATTGGCAACTGCATGTCTATGGCAGCACCAAACATGCCTTCACCAACCCTCAAGCCCACGACCAAGAGTTGGGTACCGTTTATAATGAAAAAACGGCAAAGCGTGCCTGGAAGTCGGGCTTCCAATTTCTCGAAGAACGATTGGCCTAATCGTCTTCGTTATCCAGCTTTATGCCTTAGATGCCACCAAGACATGAAATCCAAAGGATTTCTTCTGAAAACAAATTTGATCTTTAAGCAGTTTCAGGTATTGAGGTCTTTTATGATGATGAAAAAATATTTGATACTGTTTATTCTGCTATTCTCAAGTCCCGCTTGGGCCAACATTCCGGCCACACCCGTCATGACGCTGTACCGTTTTAATAGTGCGCTCGATATTCCCTTTTATGACGTTAATGCTTTTCAAGCCTCAGGGCCCGGCTCCTCCGCGGGCACTTTGTCGCAGGGAACTTCATTAATTCCCTGTTTGGTGATTAGGAATGGCCAGCCCTTAACCGATCGTAGCGGGACTCCCTATGTGGGTTTTGAAGTGCTTGTCGACTCTACAAAGGCGACTCCCGCCGCGAACGAAAAATTTAAACAAACCGTCAAGCAACGAGAAGGAACGAAAGTTGCCAACCACCATTGTGGGTCAAAGGTCGAACACGTCATCAGCATTAAAAATTTGTATGAGATGGAGAAAGCACCCTTTTTTGATCCCCCCCAGAAAGGCGGCCAAGCACCAAGCCAAGGGTCGGCAAACAGCAAATTAGATACGATCGTGCGAGCCTTTCACGACTCTCCCCAATGCGCAAAAGTACAGCGCAATTTGATGGGGCGACGCGGGGCCTTAGAACAGGCCTGGGAACAATTTACCTCTCAAAATCAGGGGCAATGGCCCGGTGCTTCCTTAGAAAAAGCGAAACACCTGGATTATACACTCCGGACCGCTATCTTTGAGGGTCATTTGGAGCGAGCTTGCAATGCCTATGGCGCCTGCGAACGGAACATTATCGCCCTCTCTATCCGCAACCGGGCCCGAGACTATTGCCAAGGACGGCAAGGGTGTCGGGGCCCCGGGGATTTTCAAGGGGTCTCCGCGAAGGTCTCCCAATATAATATCTGGGATGAATATCTCACCCAAATCTCCGGCCTAAGCTCCTGTTTTTTACGAAGTGATTTAGTGGGAACGGAATACCCTTATTATGAAAAGCTAAAGGCCATGTACCAACAGAACCAGCTGCAA
>JAJFLL010000113.1 GCA_021772695.1 Deltaproteobacteria bacterium | reverse complement strand
CGAGGCTCCATCCTTAAAGAAAACCAATTCGCTCATTAAAATCGGCCAAGACTTTGTGCGAAAAAATTCTTAAAAAAAATTAAAATAAAATAATTTAAGACCATTTTAATAGGTCGTCATGACTGAAGGGCAGGGTTCGGCTTTTTAGAAGTTGAATAATTTCGTTCTGGCTCAGGGGATGGTTAGGATCTAAATTGACAAAGTGTTTTGCCAGCCAATCGTAGCGCTTTAGCATCAGGAAAATCCATATTTGAAAATAATCAAGGCCTTCAAATACTATGGATGCCCGTTTAAGGTAGGTAGATTTGTTTTTTAAAAAATCTTCAGGCATGTCGGTCCAGTGCCGGGTGGCCTTTAAATGATGGCCGATATGGTACCCATCATTGAAACAGGTTCGATTATAGCGGGAATTGATGCAGGTAATACTACTTAAATAAGGATCGCTGGGGTTGTTTTGGCATATGAAGGCGTGTTGGGCCCAGTTTCCATTCATCATCATGAATCGGGTGATGACAAGCGGAATGATAAAAACCACCAATGCGGCTTGCCAATGGTATATCGTTAATAGACCTACAATCAAATACCAACTCAATTCACCCAATATCATATTATCAAATAACTTATTGCGCTTTCGCTTCTTTAAATAGCGGCTTAAATGATAAATACTTAAAAAATAAAATCTTGAAAAATATTTCGTAAAATCCCAAAGACTATCTCGGCGGTACATCATGGTGCAGCTTAAATCTTTGGGTAGATTTTCTTCAACATGATGCATGCCAACATGATGAACGTAATAGGTCTCAGGCGTCTGTCCGCAAAGGGGGCCCAAGCCCCACACCAGAAATTTTTCGATCTTTTGATATTCTTTTTTAAATAAAGGACGGTGGCTAAAATTGTGGAGCATTAAAATATAGGGACCTAAAAATCCCATAAATAATACTGCCAAGTATAGAATCCCCAGGCTCCAGTAGAAATTTGGCGAAACAAATATAAAAATGCTCCAGGGAATTAATATAGTAGAGCCTAAGAGGCTCAACTTTAAAAAAGGTAGATCCCGAATATCTCGAATAAACTTCGCTAAAAATTTATCAAATCCACCTAAATTTGGCTTTGCCACGTATACTGGGTCGGTAAGGGTGAGGGTTGCATCTTGAATCATGAATGGCCTTCGTGATGGGGAGCCCGGGGCGCCTGAATTTATAAAAGGGCACCTACTATAATGATCCTCTATTACCAAGGGTGAAAAACCTAGATAAAGGCCTTATGAAGACCTACTTAGAATGCCGTTGCCAATCCTCATTGAGGTCGTTAAATATCAAGGGCTTATGAAATTATCCACTCAAGATCATGAAAAATTATCCGAATTGGGAATTCCTCAAACGGAGGTGCTACAGCAATATCAAAGTTTGCAGCGTGGGCCCGCCTATCTTTCTCTGGTGGCTCCCTGTACGGCGGCCCACGGCATAAGGATAATAAACCCTGAAGACCAGCAAGCCTTTGCCAAACTATACTCCTTAGCCCAGGAATATCTAAAGATTACAAAATTTGTACCCGCTTCTGGGGCGGCTACCCGAATGTTTCAACCTTTGATTCAGCAGGTCCAAAGCCCACATAACAGTGAGTTAAATTTAGAATCCAAGGAATTTTTTAATAACCTAACCCGATTTCCTTTTTGGCCCCCTCTGAAAAAATATTTATCCAAAATTCATGAGTCCGCCGACGATTTGGTGATCCAAAAAAAATACCAATATTTATTGCAGACCATGCTTGATTCACCTGGACTAGACCTGGCAAATCGACCCAAAGGCCTGGTGGAATTTCATCGCTACGATTCGGAACTGCGCACAGCATTTATAGAACACCTTTATGAAGGAAGAAATTACTTAGAGGGTAAGCAGGGTAGGGTGCACATGCATTTTACGGTACCACTTCATCACCAGGAAGCATTTCAAACAGCATGGGCTCTATTGCAGCGGGCTTGCCCCGAAGAGTTTCGCGGTTTTGACACTCAGTTCTCGATCCAAGACGCCCGCACCCATACGGTCGCCCTTGATAGCACAGGATCTTTGCTGCGCGATGCCGACAATGATTTAATACTTCGACCCGGTGGCCATGGGGCTTTGCTTAATAATCTTGCCACCCTGAACGAGGACCTCATCTTTATAAAAAATATCGACAATGTGGCACGTCAAGAAAATCACAACGCTATTGGGCAAATGCAAAAGGTTTTGGGGGGTGTTTTGCTGGATTGTCAGCGGCAAATTTTCGATTGGATGCAGAAGGTACAATCGCACTCTTTGAACGATTCCCAAATTCTCGAACTCGATGGATTTTTACTGCAAACCTTAGGGGTTTCAGGGTTTAAGGAGGCCTTAAAAAAGCAAGAGGCCTACTGGAAACCTTGGATACAAAGCAAATTAATGCGGCCCCTTAGGGTTTGCGGCATGGTTCGTCATTCGGGAGAACCCGGAGGGGGACCCTTCTGGGTCCGAATGCCCGATGGAAATTTAAGTAAGCAAATTGTTGAGGCCTCACAAGTAGACCCCAAGGATTCCGACCAGCAGAAGATTTTTGCCGCCGCGACTCATTTTAATCCGGTTAACTTGGTCTGTAGTTTTAAAGATCAAAAGGGAGAGGTGTATTTTTTAAGAGAATATTGCGACTCCGATGCCTATTTCACCGCTCAAAAAGCCATCGGCGGAAAACCCGCGCAAATACTAGAGCGGCCGGGCCTGTGGAACGGAGCCATGGCCTTTTGGAACACCGTATTTGTCGAGGTACCGCAAGAGACCTTTTGCCCGGTGAAATCGGTTCTTGATTTGCTTAGGCCCGAACATCAGGGTGTAGGGGTTTAGGTGAGGCGCTTTTTGAAATTTTCCACCATCTCTACCGGTGCCGGGTCGATCCCGTATTCTTTGGCTAAATAGTAAGAAGCGTAATCTCCAATAGCCAAGGCCTCAAAGGTACTTTTCCAAGGATCATCGCCCATTAGTTCAATTTCGATGAAGGAAATTTCCGAGGGCAAGACCTCGGTCATGACCTTCATTCTTTGGGCAATGCGGGGATTCATTTGTGGAGGTTTTAACAGCAATACCGCAGTGGGCATGAGCAGTTTGGTAAAGCCCACCATTTCGTTGTGATTGAGCTCGGGGAAGACATTGAAGAAGCTTTGTATCTTGGCATTCTCATTTAATTTGATTTTCCAAATTCG
>JAJFLL010000112.1 GCA_021772695.1 Deltaproteobacteria bacterium | reverse complement strand
TCCAATCGAGTTTAGGTGATGCCAAATTTCCTACTACCGACGATCCCATAACGCAGAGTTGGATCAAAGGTGTCATTCCCATGGTGGCTCCTCATTTGATGGAGCGACCGGGGCAAAAACCCTTATTAGAAATTGCCGATGCCGGGCTTACTGAAGAGAAGAGCCAAAGCCTGCGGGCCCTCAAAGAAATTCAAGATAAATTAACACCGTTTTTATATCAGCCTGGCATCGACCCAAAGTTTCGAGTGCGCTACCTGCGGGCTCTATCGTCCTTTCAGTACGACGATGTGAACTCGGCCTTTAAAGATTTGACGGCCATCGTGGGTGGACCCGAGGGTAACGGCCAGGCCGGCGACCCATCCGCACAAAATCCAGATCAGATTCTCATGAGCAATATCATGAGCGCCTTATATTCCGGACTTACTGACGAAGCCATAAAGCAAACCGATGGTTTTAAATCATCGAGGATCAAAGAAATATTTGATGCCACCCTGCAGCCTATTTTACGCAAGCAATTGAATGCTGAGGGATTGACCCTCATGTCGAAGATGGTGGCCAATAAGATTCAGTTGCAAGAGCATGCTGCCACCAAATGGATCGGTGGCGAGGACTTTGACGGCAAAGCGGCCACGATTCTGGCCGAGGGGCTATTCGCCAAGGCCCAAAAGCGCTCCGAGATCTATCCCGATGCTAATCCTTTTGCAGTGCTAAGAGGTTTATCCGATCTCAATGAATCGGAGCTTAAGTTTCGGGAAAAAATTTTAAAAGACCCGACATTTAAGGCGGCCAATAGCATTGCCGAAGAGACTGATCAGGAAATTCAAGCCAAGGATTATTTCAATTTCGCCCGCTCCGATTTGATGGAGGCTAAATTAGGGGGCGCCGCCGCCTATCTGGCCCAATTTGTGGCTATCAAAAAAATGCCGCTAACTGCATCATTGGCTGGTCTAGAGGTCATTGAAAAGTTTTCCGGTGACGAATTTAAGACAAAACTAGCAGAAAAATTTCAGGCCCAGGTGGGCGAAAAAGAAAAGTGGCTGCAATTACTCACCGATCCCGTGGCCATGTCACAATTACCCGAGGCTGAGGCACAAAGCCTGCAGGAAAATATCTTTAAAACCTACGGGGATAACCTACAGCAAATTCAGACGCAAATGGTGGCCGAAAATCCCCAGTATGCAGCCTTGCTTATGACCGTGGCCGCTGGTGATCAGTTATTTGAGCAAGCCTTTCAGGCCATGGCCGCTCAGCCGGATCAAAGTATTGAAGCCATTCTAAATGGTTTAAAGATTACCGATGAAGCCCAGCTTCAGGTGAAAGCGGGAATCCTCAACGACCCCCGGGCCAAGAAGATCCTCGCTGCCAATCAATTGCCTACAGTAGCCGAACGGCACCAAGCCTATGGAAAAATTCTAACAGAGTTTTCCCAAATTCCGGAAATGGCCCCTCAAGTGGCTGAACTTGTCGAGTTTATGCAGCAGTCGGGTTTTCCCGAACAAGCCGGAGCGGAAGGGGCTCTGTTATTATCCCATTTCTTTCTCGGTGGACCGCGGCAAAACATGATGGCCGCCAATATGGCCCTGTTGGTCCAGGTTATGGAGCCCGATATTCTCGCCGAGCGACAGGCGGCCATGAAAGCGGTGCAGGCCGATGGTGGGATAGAACAAGCAGCTCATCGTGAATTGATGGAAAAAGCCAAGTTTCTGGCTGCCTCCAGGCCTCACGACGATCCCATAGAAATTATCCGGTCGATAACAGACGCATCCCTCGATGCCGAAATTCAAGAATTAAAAGAGAAGTGGTCGGAACCCACCGCCGAACAAACAGCTACTTTAGAAAATTTAGAGCGACTCTATGGGGCCATGAAGAAGGTGCGGGAAGATATCCTCCAAAGCCCCACTCTAAAAGAAGCGGGTGCCTTTGCCAAAATCCTGAACCCCTTCGAACGCCGCGAAGCCTATGACAAGTTTTTCAACCGGATCAAAAGCAATGCAGGTATCGTCGCCCAAGTGGTGATGTTGGGCCAAAATTCCGATGCAGCGAAGCGCAAAGAATTGGCTGAAACCTTGGCGAAAACCGAAGGGCTGAGTGAAGCCACTAAGAAAAATATCTTAACCATGGGTGAAACTCAAGACCCTCAAGTCTTTAAAAAGGCGATGGAAGCCTTGGCCCAAGCGCCGGAATTCGCCGAAGTAAAATACCTCGAGTCGGTGCAGCAGTTGGGCTCACGGTTGGCCATGGGGCAATTGGTTACCGCCACTCCCCATGAAGCGGTGCGTTTTGCGCCGGGTGTTGAAAAAGCCGATCAAGAAAAACAATTGGCTCAGATGGGTCCCGAAGATACTACCGGTCAGGACCTAGTCAAGTTTTTGGCCTTCTCAGAAGGACGTGCCGACCTCGGTACCAAGCTCGAATATATGAGCCCGGTGATCATGGAAGAGTTGACCAAGCCCACCACCCTGGCCGCCATGGCCTTGGCCGGATACCTCGGTCCCGTGGCCGAATCCATGGGCTTAAGTCTCGTCGGTCGTGCCGGGCTGAGTGGCAAGACCTTGATTTGGAGCAATCGTTTGATGGTGGCCGGTGGCTTGGTGGCCGAAGGTGCGGCCTTCACCACGGCCATGAAGGTTGGCGAATCTTCCTTCTACGGTTCGGCCCATCAATGGGATCATTATTTTAAAGATGTGGGCGCCAGTGTCTTGACCTTCGGCGCCTTGCGCGTGGGACATGCCGGTGCCGGCATGCTCAGTCAAAAACTATTGGCCACGGGTCGTTTGGGCAAATGGGCGGGCGGCCCCGTGAAGGCCGGTGAACTCAGCACCGCCCTCAGTCCTGCCGGACGCATTCGAGTGGGATCCCCCTTAGCCAATGGAACTGTGCCTACCCTAACAAAGGCCGGTCAGCGGGTTAGCGGCATTTTCAACCATGGTGCCGGGATCGGCAGTATGTACGGCTCCCATTATGTGGCCCAAATGGCCGGGCTGGCCCAGAAGAATCCCCAAGGTTGGGAAGGGCAAATGGCTGATACGGTCATCATGTATGTTCAGGCCATGGCCATGTTTGGCATGATCAACTCGGCCACCGGTGGGCGCTACCAGCAGCGTATTGCCGATCTCAAATTTGGTAACCAGATGAAAATCGATACGGCCAAGTTGAGGACCAGTAAAGTCGATAAGGGTGTGCCCCAATTAGTGGACGCTGCTACCGTCAAAACGGCCAAGCAAGGTTTAGATTTGGTTAAGGAAGGGATCCTTCATCAAAAGCGAACCTTGTCTGAGGGAAAAACAGATTTTAATGAAACGAAATTTCGCAAAGTCTTGCAAGAAGAGCTGGGGTTTTCCGATGTGGCGGCCATAGAGTTTCGGCGCAATGGTGAACTTTTAGAAATTCGTGACAATCGCAAGGTGGTGGTCGAAGGAAAAGAATTATTTGTCGGCGATAAGGCACTACAGTCCGAGACCTGGACACCCATTTCTGAAAAAAATGTTTTAACGACTGAAATATTGGTTCAACCTAGCACACCCTTTACTCCACCCGATTATATTCCGCTCTTAGAACAATTGGCCAAACTGCCCAAAGAGGAACAGTTGACCTTGTCCCGTAAACTGGACGGGGCCAAAGATTTTAGCAGCCTGATGAAATCCCTCGATAAGGTTTCCGGTGAAGGCGGCCCCATTCTCGCTCGTTGGATCGGCGAAACCATGAGTGCCAATCGCTCTCTAGATTCCCTACCCAATGCCTTGAACCTGCGTTCCAATGTGGAACGATTGATGGTGCAAGAGGTCAATGAGTTTTATCACCTGGGCTTGATCCGAGAAAGATTTCTCCTCAAAGATCTGCCTGAGGGTTCTGAGGTGCATGGCATTCAAAAGGAATATTTCATCGGCACCTTGGCTAAAGGTTTGATGAGGCGCCTGGCAGTAAGCCCCTCTAAAGAAGAAGTTTTAAGTGTATTGGCCAAAAGTCCCTTTAAAGAAATCGATGGGCTCTCAATGGAGGCATGGATCGATGGAGTGACGAAGGGCGAGCTGGAATCGGGCACGCTGGGCCTGCGGCAGAAACTCAGAGATTTATCGACCGAATCCAAGGTGGATCCCAATGAAGGCCATGTGTTGCAACAATTGGTCAAGCGGCATATCGATTTGCGTCAGGCCGAAACCTACGAGCAGGCCCAAAGAATTCTTCGCAGTAAGATTGACCAGATGTCTCCTGAAATTAAGGTGCTATTCCTAAAAGGTCATTTGCAGGGGCCCCGAGCTAAACGTCAGCAGGCTTTATTAAATGCCTACTTCGGCCCCTTAGGTTCTCGCGAGATGGCTTCGGCCGGCCAGGGTTTTGAGATTGTCACTTTATTTGGCCGAGCGGGACTTGCCGAATCTATGACTTTGGTTGAAAGCACCAATTCTCGAGGACGACCGGAATGGTATTTGGTCCGCGGTGAGCCCACTGATGGTTGGCCCTTGGTCAAGACTGGGGCCAAGAAGCCCGGAGAAAAATCTACCGTGGTCGATGTTTTTCATAGCCCTGAAGCACTTCTTGAGATGGTACCCAAGGCCAAACAACGGCTAGCTACGCCATCGAACCTTCGAACCACGAAGACGGATCCCAATGAGATCCGTACCCTGGTCATGCACCCTTGGGGGGCTTCGGAATATATCTTTAAAGCAAATGCAGAAGGTAAATTGGACTTAGAAATTCGCTATTCCTTCCGAGCCGGCCACGGCGGAAAAATGGAAGCAGCCGAGGTCCATCTGAAAAAAATTCGCGAGTTGCCTTGGGCAGAACACGGCGTCAAAGAATTAAATATCACCCATGTTAAAAAATTCAGCGAATTTCTTCAGGGCCTAGAGTACCGCAACGGATTACCTTCCTTTTGGCAAACGGTATCAGGATCGGTACCCTCCACTTTCATTAAGCCGCGGTGGGCCAAGATGCCGGAGATTTCGCTAAAACGATTTCGTAAGAGTGAAAAGGTCGACCCAAAGGAAGATAAAGAGACGACCACAAAGTCTAAGCCCAAGGCCGCTCCGGAACCTGCAGAGAAGGTGGAACCGACTGAATCAAAAGGACCCGAGTCCGCTGAACCGGTGACAGAAAAGAAACCAACCGTAGACCCAACACCTGAAGCAGCCGCCCCTCAAGAAACCGCTGCGAAGCCAGCCAAGCACAAAAGAACGCTTCCGTTGCCAAGGCCAAAGCCCAAGGAGCCAAAGGTCGAAGCAGAGGCGGAAAAGAAAAAACCTGAAGCTGAAGAAGAAATTCAAGATCTAGATGTGAAAGACATCGATTTCTTAATCGATGATGCCTTGGCCACCGCCAAGCTGGCAACTCCCAAGCAGGTTGCCAAGGAAGCCAGCTCCGATCCCAATATTAGTCGCATCAAGCAAGAAGCGGCGTCTCGGGTTCAAGAGGCCCTGCGTCGGGAATACAGGGAAAAGGAAAAGGCTGGTGATGAATTTATCCATGGGGATCTGGTGCGTTTTTCCATTAACGCCGGCGAGGCCACCATGAAGCCAAGTCATATGGATCGGGTGGCCAGCGTTATATTTGAGTACAATGGATTATTAAAGACCATGAAACTGACCGATAAAAGTGCCAGGGATATAGAAAACGCCAGAAGTCACAATACCGATCCAGAAATCGACGCTTTTTTTGAAGGAATTTTGACTTACCGGCATGTGGGCCTGGCCTTAGGTGAAATGGGTCTTTAATGGTAAGTAATTAATATGCTTGAATTTATTGGATTTCCTCCTGGAAGCAACTTCAAGGGGGACCCACCGATAAATCGAGGACGCGAGTCCGGTGGTTTTTAGCTTTCGTATGTATTCGGTACTCGCAAAAGGCTCCACTAGGGGGTGGAGCGTTCGGTAAATGTCCGGGGGCAACTCCTATCCAATTTCCCGTGAATATCAGAAGCTCTTAGGAGAAAACCTAGATTTCTTCGAAGAGGTGCTGAACCTATACTCGGAAACGGGTCTGGGATTCATGGCGACCGATGCTGATTCTAAACTTCAAACCGAAGTTCAGGAAGACGGCAACCTATCTTTAAAATTATCCATTGCTCTCGATAATAATTATGACAAGTCCGATGGACGCATTTACCTCGAAGATCAGTTCATCTTCGACGGCAAGACCAAGGCCTTTCAAAAATACCAACGAAATTTTTCTTTGGCTGGGACCTTGTCAGATGATCATCCCTTTCGAGATTTTCAAAAAACGTTAAGCGAAAAACCCACACCCGATGACCAAAAATTTCAGGCCTTTGCCCAGACCTTGTTTAAAGCTCGCCCCCAGTCCCTTGGCGAAAAATGGTTTCAGGTCAAAAAGGACCGTGCAGCGGACTATGAAGGGCTTGCCTCTACCTTAGACACCTTGGAGGCACCTTTTCAATTACATTCTAAGGCGGCCCAAAACAGCTATTCGTTATTTTCCCAAGGGAAAAATACCGTATTGCTTCTGAATTGGGCGACCCAGGACTCCGATGAAAATGAAGCGGGTCCGGTGATGCTGCAAGAGAAATTCATCTTTGATTCGAAGGGAGGCATACTCCAAGATTATGGCCGAACCTGGCAGATCAATCCCGATTATTCCGATCGAGACGAGGCTCAGGGCTGGGCGAATCGACTCCATCAAGAGGCGAATGGTTTGCCGCAAGACCCTCAGGAACTTTTATATAACTTTGCCAAACTGCTTTATCCTGCCGGTGGGTTTGCCCCCTTAAATGATGAAAGCATCAAAATTTTGTCGAAATATTGGGAGGCGTATACCTTGCCCTTGGCCACAGCGGTCCAAAAGGCCGACCCTGAATGGACTATTCGAACCAAAGATTCGGCAAGTGGTATTCAGGTTCGTCAATGGGAAACAGGTAAGGAGTTGGTATTGTCCCTAGTCATTGAGAATGCCATCGATCCCAGTAAGGCCCGGTTGCAGGTATTTGAACATTTCTTCCAAGACGAACAAGGGAATTGGACAGCCCATCACCGACGTTATGTTCCTGATCAGGAATTTGCGGAAGATAAAAAACTTGCGAAAAAATTAGACGGCTTGAATCAAAAAACTTCTGTTTTTTCAGAAGTGCACGCCGCCCTTGCAAAAGATTTAACGGCCTTTGCCCCTGAACTGAAACCATCGACTCCGCCAAAGACCTTGGGAATGCATGCTGCCCAAGAAGCCCTATGGCAAGTGCAGGAGCCTAAAATAAAGCAGGGGCATGCCGATTCTGAGAAAATAAATTACGAAACCAATGAGGGGCTGCCCGACGATAACGGGGCCTTGAGGGCCGTAAGTGTCATTGGCGCCTTGGCCCTTGAGCAACTCTCCAAAAAGCAATCTCGTTCCCAGGCCTGGTTTGCCAGCAATTCTGGGCTCGAATTTGAAACCCAAGAAGCAGATATAAAAAATTTATTCGAATCAACGATTCAGTTTGCACAAGCTCATCCTGACGGTGAACCTATGGAATTGCTCCGGGCCGCTGGAGCCCTAACCGGACATCAAGCCCTGGTTGATCGCTTGAGTCGCAATGTTTGGGCTCAAAAGATCAATGAAGCTTCATTAGAAATTGATCCAAACCATCGAGCCAAAGCGTGGTTGGAAATTGCCACCAAGGATCTTTGGGATGCCGAACTGGTGGGCACCGCGCAGGTGATGGTTTCCCAAGTCAAGGATCACGAGGGGCTTGAAAAATCCGCAGGGGAATTCTTGGCCTTGATCGAGGGGGGCGGTAGTTGGGGCACCAAGGGTGAGTTCGTCTCGCCAAAAATCCTCTCCGATCTAGGCGACCCCTGGATGATTGGCGGAATGATGGCCGCGCCGCTGGCCGGAGCCGCCGCGGAAGCCGGGATACTGTCTCGTTTTGGAAAGTCGAAAAAATATTTGGCCTTGGCTGCCGGCATCGGTCTTGAGGCCGGGACTTTTACCGCCATCAGCGATTTGGGTCTTTCTCTGGAGCGTGATCCCGGTGAAGTATGGAACCAATTTGGCTCGCAGACTTTGGCCACTGCTTTGATGTTTAGCTTTTTACGAGTGGGCCATAAGGTAACCGGCCGAACCCGGGCAGCCATGGCCGAAGGTGCTTGGGGGCCGCGTTTAGGCGGGGAAGTTCAAGTCCCGGCTCAAGTGGCCTGGCCTCGAAGCGCATCGGGTTCGGTGATAACCGCGCCAAACCCTCAATTGACCCAATTGACCCGCACCGGAGAATTTTTAAGCGGGACCATGAACCACGGGGCCGGCATTTCGGCCATGTGGCTTTCCCAATCCCTGGCTTCCACTTGGATGCCCCAACTACCGCAGCAAGATTGGCGTGGCGGTATTTTTGACGCCATGCTCGGTTATGGGCACGCCATGATGGGCTTTCGCATGGCCGATGGCCTCAGTCTCGGCGGCCTACACCGTTCCCTGGCCCAAATCCGAATGGGAATTCAGGACTACGATACCCAATTTATACGTTCAGAAAAAATCGAAAGCGATACTTTGGATCAAAATCTAAAGAATGTCCTGAACCAACACGCCGCCAAAGCGGTAGCAGATACTCAGGGGGAAACTCCCACAAGCGTTGAGGTAAGCCTACCCTTAAGAGAATTGCTATTGACCCAGTCACATCATTCCAGCCGCATAAATTTTGAAATGGACTATGATCCGGCTACCGAAAGTTATCGGCCCGGTGATTTGAGTTTGGAACATTTGGATGCCTGGATAAAAGAGACGAGGGATCCCCGTTTCCTGAGTATTTTTAAGCAGGTGAAAGACCTTTCCATACCTGCTCCTGAAAAAACTGCACTTACTCCAAATGCCTCGGAAAGTCTAAACGAGGGATCTTTGACACGGGCCGAAGAGATCTTAAAGCAGATTGCCGAGGCCTACGATAAAGGTGAGCCGGATCAGGCATACATCACCGACCTGTTCAAACAAGTCTACACCATATTAGAAATCGGGGCCCGTCGAAATTCCGAATCCGATAGTGTCGCCCCGCAAACTTTAAAAGTCGTGGAAGCCTTTATGGCCATGGCCACAGAAAAAGGCATAGAGATCAGTCCACCGAAAGATGTGACTGACCGCGTATTGGATTGGATCAATAATATTTCTGCGAAAGGAAAGCGCGATAGTGGCAAGGAAATCGAAACCCTGGCCGATCCAAACCCTGAAGAAAGCGGCGAATATGTCGGTGTGTTAGCCTTCTCCGGCGGGGATCCCATTGATATTCGCCTCGGGCAAGAGGAACAACCTCTCTACGATGCCTCGGGGAATGTGGTGGCTCGGGTTTGGGCGGGGGTGCACCAAAACGAACAATTATTTATCGTGGTTGAGGCGGTGGAAGGAGAACAAATATTTATCGATGGGGAGCCCTATGGCGAATCCTGGATTTATCCCCAGCAATATCCCATCTTTACGGTGGGAGGGCGCGAATACCGGTTATTTCAACCGGCCGCGGTTTCCGCGGAACATTCCATCATCGGCACGGAGGCTACCGAACTTGCGCCCAGTGAGAAAGTGGTGGGAATTCACCCTGCCGACGGGGAGCCGGCTTCCGAGCCCATCGGTTACGATTCCTGGTTAATTTCAGAACAAACTGCCGCAGGCTTAGAAATGGCTCCAGAAATTTCTCAACATTTAGTTGAACAAAAGCAGGCCTGGATTTGGTTTCATGCGCATCAAGGCAAGAATCAAAGCAATCATGGTGTAGCGAATCTCTATCGATACCCCCGCGTCTTGGTGGGTTCCCGTCCGATGGTGAAGTCGGGTAGGCCGGGTACCGAGGCCTTTCAGGTTACCTTATCCGATGGGATCTTGGCGAATGAGCAAGCCCTTATATTTCTCGACATCCAAGGACAAATAAATCTCGTGCGTCTGTTAACTCCCCATGAGTCCCAGTCCGTCCTCGTCAATGGTCAGGAACTCCGGCCGGAAACCCCGGTGAAAGTCTTCAAAGATTCGGTCATTGAATTGCAAGGTCTCAATGGCGAGCGATTTCAAATGGATCTCGTACCTCATGAAATATATTCCGAACAATTTAATGGAAACATTTCACGAGACACACTGGCCGCATTGGCCGAACCCCGAGATACGAGTATTGGATCCCCAAATGTGCGTCGCTTACCGGATCCTAGTGATATCATCGATCCGCTATCTAGAGATATTCCGGTGGTATCCGATTTACATGAGGATACCTTTTTGGGTGCCTTAGCCCAACCACAAGATGGTACCATGGTAGCGGGTAATCCTATCGACCCAATGACCGGACCCGCTGAGGCGATACCTGGAGAAATTCCTGAAACCGTTGCCCTTGATTTTACAGAACTGTCCCGGCGTCGACCTGTTCCAAAGGTTTCCGAGTCACAACCGGAACTCGAAATACCTGCAATGGTTCGTGAAATTCTTGAAGTAGATCACGCTGAAGATTCCGGTGGATTTCACATCGACGTAGATGAAGGATCGGCGCCGAAAGATACTTCAGAAGGTTCGTCGGTAGAAGATCGTTTTGGCTTGCCGGAGGATGCTCCACACGAAGATTCTATGGCCGGATTCGATGCCAGTTTTGCCTTCGATGCTGAAGCACACCCCTTAGATTCCGTAGCGGACGAACCTATGGCCGAAAATAAGCCTGAGTCTAAGCCCGTTAAAACCGCAACGACCTTTGGCGAGGAATTGGAAAATTTGCGGGCTCGCTATTCCATTCGTTTTGGAGAAGATCCTCTGGCGGGTGCGGAACCGATTGTGGAAAAGGGCGGTGGTGACATTCGTCAAGTCATGCTGAACGGCGCCGTGCGTTCTGTAGCTGATTTGGTTACAGAACTAAGTGCCAAGCTGGCCACACCCAAGTCAACGGCACCCACTGAAACGCCTGCCCCAAGGCCTCGACCCAAGACGGTCGCAGAGGTATTTGGAGTAGAGGCGGGAGTTTTACAACGGGCCTATCAAAGTGAATTTCAAAAAGATCCCTTCGCAGGCGCAAAAGCGGTTTACGGCAAAGATGGAACCACCGTGAAGCGGGTGGATGTGGACGGTCGAGTCATCGATCTGGATGCGTTCCTAGAAAGACTGGCCATTTCCATTCGACGTCAGGTGGCTGCAAATCGGATGGCCGCAGCCGCAAGTCCGGGAAGCCGCCTGTCTCAATTGGCTCAAGTTTGGGAAGGCACCTTTGAGACCCCATTGATCGGCGCCAAACAAAAAGTACTTTTTGACGAAGGGCAACCGGCGGCCATCAAAGATCAGGAAACCGGTGACCTTCTTTCTATTGATGACTTTATCGCTCAGAAGGAATCTCTGTTGGAAAGAGGTTTTCATCGGGCCGAGCAAGTCGCTGAGAATGAACCTTTGGATCCGGCCGACTCTTCGCCTCGAGTCAGGTGGATTGACGCCGATGCGCCCCTCTCAGAACATGTGCGTTTTATTGAAGAGGAGTTGGACATTCGAGTTGGTGAAGCTCGCATGGTGGAAGAACAAGCAGAAGTTGAGGGAGTGCCGGATCCCATTGAAGAATTGCAGACCGGAGAATATCAGTTGTTAGATTCAGTTCCGCCACCTCCTCCAATGGCTGAAGACCGTGCAGAGCGGCCCGAGGTCTTATTATCGCCCATCGATTTGGCCGCCGCCCAAGCGGACTTTGAAAGTGGCCGTCCCCGCCAAATTTTGCCGGCCATTCCCCAAGCCAGTCTGGAATTACCTCATCCCCATATTGCCCAATTGATATCACCTAAAGACTCAACCTTTGCTCAAGCTCTAAAAAAAGCTCAAGGCGATATTGCAATGATTCCCGTTAGTTCCGTGAAAAAGGGAAATATAGACATTCAAGGCCGAGTTAATGACGCCCTGGGCTTTTTGGATCAATTGCGGCAATTTACCAAGGCGAATGACCCTCGAGAGAATAGTCTCGCTACGTTGGTAGTTTTAGACCACCTAGAAACGGAATTAGCTAAATTGTACCAAGGGTCTCAAGATTTTGCCTTGAGGTCCGATGGAAAGTCCTTAACGCTGTCTACTTTTCTTACCGAAGGTACCCGCTCGGTCCATGGCGATATGGGAAAACCATCGGGTCAGATCGTTATTCCTTTTCATGCCGATCAAAGCAAAGCTATGATGATGCGCACCGTACTCAGCATGTTGCAACAGATCCAAGTGCCCATTGAGGTGACGATTCCGCTTCAATATAAGTCCGAGGGCCTGCAAAGTATTTTGGTAAAGTATTCCGATCCTTTTGTGGCTGAGGTGTTCTCCCAAGTAAATGAAATGATGGCTGGAAATATGAAGTTGTTTGCCAACTATCCGCTTTTTATGGGCCATCAAATCGATTATCCGGGGGAACCCTTGGCCCAAGCCAGCCACTACCGTCTTGATCCCAAATCGGGTGAAAGCCCGCTCAACCTATTAAAGCGGATGATCATTGAGGCCCGTGATGAGGTGAGAGATGTGGAAGGGGATTCAAAAAAGTCGGTATTTCGATTGAAGGTATATGAAGGTCTGAAAAAATTGGGATTGATTCAGTAAAAAAAGTTCCCTTGGCCACCGGGATGAAAGCCTTGATCTTAAGAGTTTTCAGAATAGATCAATCTATAGATATAATAACTCTTTAAAACCTTTTTCACATAGTTGTTGGTTTCTTTATAGGGTATTTCTTCGATAAATTCGTCGAATTCTCGATTGGGCCTAGCCTTGATCCAACGGCTTACGGCATCGGGTCCCGCATTATAGCTGGCAAATGTTTCGGGGAAACGCCCCTGAAATCGAGCGCGATTTTTATTCAAATAATGTACCCCAAACTCGATGTTGGTCACCGGTTGGTAGAGCCATTCCGGAACAAAACCCTGCCGCCCTAAATCCGTGGCGATTTCAGCCCCCGTGGGCGGTATGATCTGCATGAGTCCGATGGCTTGGGCGGGGCTTAAGGCATTGGGGCGAAACCGTGACTCTTCCCGCATGATGGCCCAAGTGGCGGCCATGGGGAATTGCCTGGTTTTCGAAAATAAACTCACCAGGGTTGGGTAGGCTGGAGGGTAGCTGGCGGTCCATCGTTCCGGCGATCTTTCTGAAAAAGCCACGGAAGTTCCATCCATGTCTCTTTTTAATTTGGCGACTTCTCCTGTGATGCCTTCACCGTAAGTTAGTTCGGCCAGTTCGCCTAAAAAATCTTCCCACAGGCCTACCAACAATAATTCTTGGGCCTGGGCCAGTTGTTTTTTGCCACCGGGTCTTAATTGGTTCCAAGAGAAAGGTGAGGGTAGTGTGAGGTTGGGTATATCTTTTACCCAAGAGCCCTTAGGCGGTACTGCGGGGTCCAGGTTATTTTCCAGGCGTTTCAGACTTAAGAAGCCATAATAAGAGAAAGGATCTTGTTCCACGATGCGTTGGTATTGCTGGCGGGCAGCTGCGGAATTTCCGGTTTTATCTAAGATGCGCCCTCGCCAATAGGGGACCGGGTCGCTCAAACGATGCCGGGGAAATGCTGATTCTAACTGATCAAAATAACTTAAGGCCGCCTGGTAATTTTTGAGTAAATAATTATTCCAGCCCAAGAACCACAGGATCTGGGCCCGCCGACTCGATTTGGGATACCCCTCGAGCCATGCAGAAAATCTTTTATTGGCTTCTTTGAGGTCACCCTTATCCATATAAATATAGGCAATTTTATATTGAAGCTCGCTTTGACTCGATGAGTTCTCTGAAGCTGCTAAACTTTCATAGGCCTGGATTGCCTTGTCGTATTGATCGGAACGACTGTAACTTTGGGCCAGGCGCAATTTTGCTTTGGCGTTAAAAAGTGAAGGATATCTATCGCGTAGAATTTCATAGTTTTTTGCCGCCAAGGGGTATTGCCGCGATTTAAAATAGGCCTCGGCCAATTGCTCTACAAGGTTGCCAGGAGCCCTGTCGCCATAGGTATGGACCACTTGTTGGAAGTCTTTTGCGGCAAGTTGGGGGCGGTCTTTGGCCATTAACCGTTGCCCGCGCGTTAAGTGGTCCCCAAGACTTAGTGTCGATTCTTTATTTATTTTTTTTAAGGTTTGTAAAATTTTATCGCTCAGATCTCCCTCGGGATAATTTAAATACAAGGCCTTGAGTGTGATGACGGCCTCGTCAGGAAATCCCAGGTCGATTAAACAAAGACTTCGATCATATTTTAGCTGGTAGGAGCGTATTTCACTGAATTTGGTTTGGATCATTTCATTGAATAATTCGACGGCCTTGCCGCGATCTTT
>JAJFLL010000111.1 GCA_021772695.1 Deltaproteobacteria bacterium | reverse complement strand
AAAAAGCCCCTTTATTAAAACCCATCGAGAAGCTGGAATTACTCCATCAACTCGAAGGCACCTCCAGTCGGGAATGTGAGAGGCAATTGGTTAAAATTTCTCCCGAAGCGGCCATGCCCCTTGAAAGGACCAAGCCCCTTTCAGTATCCAAGACCTTGATTCAATTCGTGGCCGACTCAGAACTATGGAGCAAAATCCAAAGGCTTAAATCTCTTACCTCCCACAGCAACCCCGAGGGAAAATACGAAGTATTATTCAATAAATTAACGGAGTTGGCCTTAGACAAGTTAGATCCACAACGCCGGGCCGAGCGCAGAGAAAAAAGAAAGCAGAAAAAAACCACCAAACAATCTCCAAACACCCCCAACCCAAGTTACGAAAATTTACCCCACGCCGACCATCTCAAAGCGCAAAAGAAATCCCCAAATACTAAAAAATCCCCCAGGGCCTGGGCCCCTTGTGGAGCCCGGGCCCTGGGGGGAAGCTTGATCAGGAAAGCAGTCGATCTGCCACCCTGCCCAACGCCGCAACAGCAAAAACCAACGCCACCGCCGACGTCGGCGGTGGAAAGTAAACCAAGAAATGCAGCTATGTTGCTGAAGAAACAAGGTAAACAACCTCTGGTGACACCAAAGTTTGTAGAGCATTCAATTAAACTACCACCGCCGACGTCGGCGGTGCCAAGAACCCGCTACATTCCCAATCAACTTAAAGATAAAATCTATCAACGGGACCAGGGGCGCTGCAAATACCGGGATCCAAGAACGCAAAAGTTATGTGATTCTACTTATCAAATTGAGTTTGAGCATAAATATCCTTACCGTCTCGGCGGCGAACATTCGGAGAAAAACTTAAGACAGTACTGTAGAAGGCATAATCAATACAGAGCTGGGGCTATGGGCCTTATCGCAAGACCGTCTTAGCCAAGAGATTTAGATTGAAATTAATGGGCCGCAGGACTTGAGGACGTGGTTTCGGCAGCCGGTGCTTCTGGAGCGGCGGGTTTGGGTGGAGGACCGAACAGTTCATCTATTTTGGCCAACACCTCTTCGGCGCTGCGGTAGCTGATCGGTAAGCCTTCCACATGCTTCCAGATTATTTTTTGATCTTCCCCAATCAAGAATAGTGCTCGTTGCGGGTGGCCGGTAAAACTCATGACACCGTACTTTTTGGTAATACGGCTATCGTAATCGGCCAACAGGGGAAAGGGGAGGGATAATTTTTCGTGAAATTCTTTTTGGCTCTCATTACTGGAAATACTGATTCCGTAAACTTGAATACCTCGGGTCTTGAAGGCCGCCATATTTCGACCATAATCGGCCAATTGGTTGCTACAAACGGGAGTATCGTCAGCAGGGTAAAAGGCGAGGAGGAGTTTACCCTTGGCGGCCGCCTTGGCTAAAAAAAAGCGTTGGCGGTCTTGATCGAGGGCATTGAAATCCGGTGCCGTGTCCTTGACTTGAAGATTTTTCATAACATGGGCCTATAGTCCAAGGGCCTAGGCGGGGTCAAAGGGAAATCGAAACCGGGGGGCAACGTTTCTGGGACCGATGCGATAAGCAATCCATAATCATTCCATATTGTTAGCGGTATATGTTTTTTAACACTTCGAGGACGGTATTGGGGGCGGGTTCCGGTTTTTCCGGTCAGGGCCCACCTGCACCTTTGGGTGCCGATCTGCCACTGGCCATGGTTGGCTTGGCGGGCCTCTTAGATCAAATATTGGGTGTTTCCACAGACACCCCAGGCCCCTTTCAGGAAGGGCTGCGAACTTCGGCCCATAACTCCCTGCATCAGAGCTACGAAAATTTATCGTCCAGCGAGCAAAATCGATTGTCCGCCGGTTTGTCTGAGCCCTACCTGCAAATTATTTTAAATTTGGGTGAAGAGCGCGATGCGGAAATTTTTTATTCCGATGCCTTGAGCCTTGCTCGGACTCTGGCAGATTCCCAGGACCCCCAGCATCGACCCCTGGCCATCGCACTTTGCGATGTCTTGGCCGTTCAAGAGTCTGGGCGCGATGGAGAGGCCAGGGCTTTGGCCCTTGCCTTGCGAGGGCAAGGAGACCTGGGCCGTCGCTTGGAATTGGCCACTTCAGACTTTGTGGAAAGAGCGACGGATCCATCCATGTTGCTCAGTCTTGGCGTGGCCTCTAGTGTCTTTAAGGGGACCTATGCCGCCATGTTTTCACGACTCGCGCCCGCCCAAAGGGTATCTGGTTTAGGAGCTCTCTGGCGGGCCCGTACCATCTCAGGTGCAGTGGCCTTGGGTGTAGAAGGTCCTGCCTTTGTGCTTGCCGAAACGGGCTTGCGTTACAGCTTTGGCCATGAGGTGAGTTGGAGTCGGGAACATTTATGGGATCAAACCTTGGCCACTTATTTGACCTTGGGCATGTTGCGTGGTTCTGGTGTGGTGACCCGCACCTTGGGAGGTATTCCCCTAACGGGACCGAGATCCCTTTTGGATCAAGGTTTATTGGCCACTGGGGAAGGCTTGGGGATTTACGCCAATTTTGGACTGCAGGAAGCCTGGGGAATGCGTGAGGGCCAAGGTCCTTCGCAACGTTTCCTAGATTCCTTGGTCTTTTTTGCACAGGCCCGCACAGCGGGACGACTGAGTCACGAACTCCTGGGCCCCCGTCACCAACGGTTTTTGACAGGCCTGGATCAGCAAATCCGGAGGGCCGAGCAAACCTGGCAACCGCCCACCTTGCCCAATTTTGCCGGTAACCTTTTCGGGATCCCCCAATGGGCCGCCGTGGGGCCGGCGGCCATCGATGGGCTCCCGCGGCAGAGAGCTGAGGGCCCCAGCCAGGCTCATATTATGTTCAATGAAGCCTTAGGTGCGGGTGAGGGAGTCGGCGGGGCCGGCGGCGGCCGTCCTTTAGGTCCCAAGGTCATCGAGCAACGCATGGAATTAATCGTGCGCCCCGTTTTTGGTAAGGATTTTGAACCTGGTGAGGTTCCAACCCGATCCAGGGCAAAAAAGGTGAAACGGATCGGTGTCTTGACCAGCGGTGGCGATGGTCCCGCAGAAAATGCCGCCATCGCCGCCTTAGTTGAAGGTGCGTTGAAGGTTTCGGGTATGGAGGTCATGGGTATTCGGGATGGCTTTAAAGGACTCTTAGAACCGGAAGGCCGCATTTCGCCGCTCACCATTGATGATATCCAAAGTCCTACGGCCGTTCGCCAAGCTCGTGGGCTATTGTATGGGGATCGACATTTGCCACGGCGCAATGAGCAGAAACGACATATCAAATATTTAGGCGGAAATATCCTACGTTCCTCCCGAACTAATCCTATATTGGATGGCAATGCCCATCGGGTTCAGGAGACCATGCAACGATTCGGGATCGAAGCCTTAGTGGTGATGGGTGGCAATGGCTCCCAACGTGCCTCCAGGGAATTGGCCGAACATGGGGTCAAGTTGGTGTTTCTTCCCCAGTCCATTGATGCCGACGTGCCGGGAAGTGTAGTGTCCATTGGTTTTCCATCGGCGGTCAATGAAGGGTCCTTGACCATTCCTAAGTTTTTAAACACGGCACAAAGTTGCCAACGCTACTTTTTAGTAGAGGTTATGGGTCAACGCTATGGCCTGTTGACCTTGGGCATTGCCTATAGTGCGAGCCGAGGACGTTATTTCCAGCGACCCTATCAGGAAGAGCCCGGTGTTAAGGTGGCAGGAGTCTTTACCGAAATTCCCCGTTCCCTCTCAGAGATTCCACGACTGATGTCCAGCCATCGCACCAATGGAATGGACCACGGTGTGTTTCTCATCGGAGAAGGAGTTCGCTTTAACGAAGCTTCACCGCCTCGAGAAATCGATGCGAAAAGTCGAGTTTTGATTGAAGCGGGAGATATTTCCCGATGGGTGCGGGGCAAATTGTTAGAAAAACCTTACCAGGTCAATGGTACCCGTTCCGTCAGTTTAGGCTATACCCTTCGGGGGGCTCAACCTTCCTTACATGATACGATTTTGGCTTCGGGTCTGGCCAAGGGTGCTATGAGTCTGATTCAAAACGGCGCCTTCGGACGCATGGTGGGATTGGATTTTTTGCCGGGGTCGGCAATGCTGACTACGGTTTTTCCTAAATTATCGGAAGTTGCCGGTCGGCAGGTGCAATTGGATCCCCAATATTTTGAGCACATTCGCGCCTCGGTAGAAGAGTCTTCTAGGAATTAAAGTCCTCGACTGACGCCGCCCATTCTAAGTTTTATAAAATCTTTTAAGGAACTTGCCGCCACCCGCATATAGGGGTTTTGTTTGAGCTCATCGCCAATAGTTGAGGTGGTGGTATCGGCGTAATTGTGGCCGGGATACAAAATCGTATGTGGGTCCATGCGCATCAATTTCTGAGTGAAGGTGTAATACATCTGCTCGGCGTCACCGCCGGGCATATCGCACCGACCGCAACCCTTTACGAAGAGGGTATCTCCGCTAATCAATTGGCCATCTACTAGAAAACATTGGGAACCCGGGGTGTGCCCGGGAGTATGGATCAATTTAATTTTGGTTTCACCCACCGTGACTTCATCGGCATGGTCTACTTTTACCAGATTATTTTGAGCCATTTTTACAAAGGGCGCGTCATGTTTATTGACATAGACATTGCCGTCAATGGCATTTAGTAAATCTTCAATTCCATTGGTATGGTCATAGTGGTGATGGCTGACTAAGGCCCCAATAATTTGAAGATCTTCGGCCTCTGCCGCTTTTAAGATAGTATCTACTTGCCAGGCCGGATCAACGACCAAAGCCTGCCGTGTTTTGGCATCGCCGATTAGATACACAAAATTTTCCATGGGTCCTACTTCGAGTTGTTTTACAAATACTTTGGGGATGTCCATTGTCCTAACGATGACCTCGAGGACGAAAAGAGTCAAGAGTTTAGCCCGTCTTAGATATTGCGGTCTACAAATCCATTGTCACCCTGCCAGGGCTGCAGTATGGTTTTACTATAATTGAAGGAATAATGCGATGGAACGGGCTCCATTTAAGACCATACAATTGACTATTGAAAAGCACTTTGCCACCCTGGTGTTCAACCGCCCCAAGGCTAGCAATGGGTATAACGAAGAAATGGGTTTGGAATTGCTCGATGCTTTGCATCAAATTGCCAGCCCTGATGTGCGTTCGGTAGTCATTACAGGTGCGGGAGATGATTTTTGTATCGGTATGGATCCCCAAAATCTTGAAAAAGAAATTGAGGGGGCCCCACAGATGATTCGCCGGGCGGTTGGGTACCTCAATCAGGTAGTTTCCGAGTTGCGTCGCCTAGAGAAACCTGTCATCGCTGCAGTGAACGGAAAGTGCTACGGAACCGGTTTTAGCTTTGCTTTGGCCTGCGATTTTATTTTAGCTGCGCAGGGCGCCACCCTGTCTAGTTATCATATCAATATGGGTTTGAGTCCCGACGGTGGCCTTAGTTATTTTTTAACCCGCTTGGTAGGACCCCAAAAATGTTCTGAGTTGGTGATGACCGGTAAAACGATTAGTGCCAAACGTGCATTAGAAATGGGAATCATCAGTGGTATGGTACCGGCGGAAAAACTCATGGAAGAAGCAACGAGTTTAGCCAGTTATTTTGCCAATGGTCCCACTTTGGCATTGGGACGGGCCAAAAGACTGATCGACACCAGTTTATGCCATTCCCTTGAAGAACAGCTAGAAGAGGAGCGGCAGGCCTTGATTGCCGTTTCTGCCAGCCATGATTATCGAGAGGGTATTGAGGCCTTGGGCACAGGAAAAAAGAAACCCAATTTTAAGGGAAAATAATGGGAAAAGTTGTACCAATCCAATTATCTCCCGCAGCCTTTCGCTTTGGACTGACACCCTCTTCTCAAGAAGCGGCCTACCACTACACCATTGACCTCCTCATGGAAGACTTCGGCAAAAAGCATTTTTCTTCGCGTTGCGTCTTGTGCGAACCCATGCGTACCTTGGGCAAACATCGCGACGAAGTGATTCGTGATTTGCATCACTCACTTTTTACAATGTTTTTTCCCGATTTTGAGGACTATTTATTAGAAATTCGCGAATCCCTGGTGCAAAAGTTATTGCGGCGGGACCAAGAGGTTTTTCCCTCTTGGAAGGAAAAACTCGTTTCCCAATTGAAATCTCAGATTCGCCGTGACGCCTGGGGCCTATTAGAAGATATTTTTAAGCATTTAAAAAAATATTGTGGGGTTACCTACGAGCCCTTGAAGCAGGAGGATTTCTTAAATCGCTTAATTCAGCACATATTTCAACAGTGGGTCCCCGATAAATTCCGCCATTGACTCGAAGCCATCCCGTTGCTAGCCCCTGGGCATGAGTCGACAAATTATAAATGTAGCCCATTCCCCCGATAGCGATGACGCATTCATGTTTTATGCCTTGGCCAAGGAAAAAATTGACGCCAACGGCTTTGAATTCCGTCATACTCTTTCAGACATTGAGACCCTCAATCAAAAGGCCATTCAGGGCGTCTACGAAGTTTCCGCCATTTCCTTCCATGCCTTTCCGAAGGTAGCCTCCCAATATGCCTTGTTATCTTGTGGTTCTTCCATGGGCGATGGTTATGGCCCTATGGTGGTGGCGCGTGAACCCTTTGGCCCTGAGGTTATCGGGCAAAAGACCATTGCGATTCCGGGCTTACTGACCACCGCCTATTTGGCATTACAGATTTTTCAGCCCAATGTAAAAGTGACCGTATTGCCTTTCGACCAAATATTGCCCGCCGTGGCCTCTGGGAAGGTCGATCTAGGATTGATCATTCATGAAGGACAATTGACCTACGAAACTGAAGGTGTGCATTGTGTGCTCGATCTTGGCGTTTGGTGGCAAGAATACACCGATGGATTACCCTTACCCCTTGGTGGAAACGTCATTCGAAAAAATTTGGGTGAGCCTACCTGTGTTGAAATTGATAAAATTTTGAAAAAAGGCATTCAATATTCCTTAGATAATCGTGACGCCGCCCTGGATTATGCCTTATCCTTTGCTCGTGGTATGGATCCCAAACTAGCGGATCGTTTTGTCGGTATGTATGTGAATGAATTAACAGTAGATTATGGGGAGCGGGGGCGTAGAGCCTTACATCGCCTGTTTGATGAGTCCGTTGCCAAGGGTTTGTTGTCTGAAAAGCCCGACCTAAGTTTCGTGGGCCAAACTAATCCCTAAGGGCCTGGTGTCCTTAGCGATCTTGCCGTTTCAACCATTTTGACAATTCAGGAAATACCTCTCGGGGTGAGTTTTTTCCCAAAAGCAAATCGATATGGCCGTAGTCATTTTCATGGCCGTTATTTTTCCCAAAAACCTTTAGAGTCATATTGGCCTTGGGAAGTTTGCGAACGGTGAGGCGGAGGTCTGCCTCGGGCGTGAAGGTATCGATGGAACCAACGGCCATCAGAATGGGCAGCTTAATCTGGTCGAGTTTATCAAGATAATTAAATTTACCGTCGAGGCTTGCAAATCGATTGTGTCTTAGCCAGTCGTGGATTTGTAAGATCAGGCTTGAAGGTACACTTTCTACAGAGTGGTTCATCAAGTTTTTTAAGATGTTTTCATCCATATTGCTCCGAGCGAATAAAACGTGATCCTCCATTCTGAGTATGGGCCGGTGAAACAGCACGGCAATTTTAGAAAGGGTGCGGTAGGGTACCGATGGCAAAAGCCTGATAAAGCCATCTAAGGGGTATAAGTATTTAAAATAGCCGGGCTTGGAATGGGTGGTCATTGGTGTCGCTACGGTGATCAAGCTGCGAATGACCTTGGTCTTGCTGAAGGTCTGAAAGAAGGGGAATGCCAAAACACCCCCCATGCTGTGGCCCACCCAATGAATTTTTGTGGATTTACTCACCTGTAAGATCTTATCGACGGCGGCGGGGAGATCTTGAAAGACAAAGTCGTCAAAACACCATTTTTGCGGTCGCAAGGTAGACCTCTTACTTAAACCCGACCCACGTAGATCGACGATCCAACAATCAAAACCCTGCCGATTGAGATAACGGGCAAAATTCAATTCATCTACTGGGAAGTCGAAATTGGTGTGATTGCTGGCTAGGCCATGTACCAACAGAACAGGAAAGCGACTATCACCTACGTATCGGTGTAAAGCGATTTTCCAGCCGTCTTTAGTACGGGCCCAGTATAATTTTTTTTTGGGTTCCATCATCCTCTTTGGGTTCTGTTCCAGTGTGAAGAAACTTGTCCCCCAAATACCGATGGGCTGCCTTGTGGGTAGCCCTAGCCCGTATGAATAACTCTCAAATAACGATCCGGAACTCTGCTCAGGTACGCCTTCCATAGAGCCCAAGCCAAAATTTGGCAAGGGCCTATTTTTATGGAATATTACGATTTTAAAGAGAAATTTTCCTTTTGTCTAGATGGGTCCTTATGCTACCAATAAGGCAGTAGAATCTTGGGAGTAAGCTTAAACCCTTGACGAGCGAGAGGCCTTTTGAGAGGAAGTGAAGAGATATGGCCGATAAAACCGACAAATTACCCGAGCAGCCCGAAGGCAAATTTTACGTTGATAGCCAATGCATCGACTGTAACCTCTGCCGTGAGACGGCTCCCGACAATTTTCGCCGGGACGACGACGGTGGCTATTCCTATGTCTATAAACAGGCCGAGAATGAAGAAGAAGAAAAGCTCTGCCAGGAAGCTTTAGAGGCCTGTCCGGTAGAGGCCATCGGAAGCGATGGCTAAGCTCTAAGCTGAAATCGACTACCTTCATCCATCCATCGAAAATCGATTCCATTGACTTGCATAGCAGGGCATACCTGTTGGTGCCGTGTAAGTTGTGGATTAGCTTTTGACGAAGGGAGTAGTCTACTTTCAGTGATACCCGCTGAACTCCAATTCAAGATGGTCAAGACCATAGAGGCTCAAGGGTTTTCCCTAGTCCGTTTTACCAAGCCTCCCTTAGGAGACGCCACGGAGCGCTTCGCCGAATGGTT
>JAJFLL010000012.1 GCA_021772695.1 Deltaproteobacteria bacterium | reverse complement strand
ATTCCATACGGTTTAACCACCCAGCTTGAAAAGTTCGAAGAAAAAGGGGGTACTGTATTAATCAACGGTATTTTGGTGGTGGAAAGAGAGAACCACAAGCCCATTGTATTGGGTGCGGGCGGAAGTATGATCAAAAAAATCGGAACTCAGGCAAGAATAGATATGGAAGCGATGCTCGGCAAAAAAGTTTTTCTGGAAATATTCGTTAAAGTGGTTCAGGGGTGGAGCCGGGATCCCAAAAGGCTGAATGAATACGGAATATAAGCCAACCTCTTAGGAAAAGATCTCATGGTGCATATGGCAAAGGCTGGTGAACAACTGACGCCCATGATGCGGCAGTACTTGGAAATTAAAAACCAGTATCACGATGCCATTTTGTTTTTTCGCTTGGGTGATTTCTACGAAATGTTCTTCGAAGACGCCGAGCGAGCCAGTTCAATTCTCGACATCGCCCTTACCAGCCGCAACAAAAATCAAGAGTCCAGCGTACCACTCTGTGGCATACCCTACCATTCCGCCGGTCAGTATATTCGTCGCTTGGTTCAAGAAGGTCATAAGGTAGCCATCTGTGAGCAAGTCGAAGATCCCAAGCAAGCCAAAGGTATCGTGAAGCGGGAAGTGATTCGAGTCGTGACTCCCGGACTGTTAGTAGAGGACGAAAGCTTGAATGCGGCTGAACCCAATTACCTGGCTGCTATATTGGGTGCGGAATCTACTATTGAGACCGAATCATATCATTTGGCCGTAGTCGACATTTCTACGGGCGAAGTGATGGCGGGGTTATTTGAAAATGAAACCGCTTTGATGCAATTTTTGCTCAAACACCCCATTAAAGAAATTTTGGTCCTTGATGAAAAATCGGCGCCGCTTTTAGAAAAATTAAAAAGCCACCTTCCCAGTCTGCTATTGAGCCGGTTCAATGAACAAATCGATCTGAATACCTTTAACGAAGAAAATTTCGGTAAAACACTTTATGAGTCCTACGATGCTTTGGAGTCTCAGCAGGGGCAAAAATTATTACGGGCCCTTTTGGCATATGTTCATAGTACGCAAAAGACCACGCTCAGGCATTTCGGTGAAATTCATTTTATTCAGGAGCGGCAATACCTTGGCCTCGATGAGCGCACCTTCAGACATCTTGAGCTAACCAAAAATATGCGTGGGAGTTCCCGTAGCAGTACCCTGTTAAGTGTCCTCAATAAAACCGGCACGGCCATGGGGTCCAGACGTTTGGCCAAGTGGATCCACTACCCTTTGATCGATAAGACCATGATTGAAGCTCGCCTCGATGCGGTGTCCGAACTAGTGGGTGCATTGGATCATCGTGTCAGTCTGCAGGAGGGACTGAAGCCCATCCACGATCTAGAACGCATGTTGGGAAAATTGGCATTAGGTACGGTCAATGCTCGAGACCTCAGGCAATTGAGCCTCAGTTTAATGACAGCACACGGTCTTGCCGCCACCCTGGGCAGCAAGTTTCAATCCCAGTTAATCAAAGATCAGTGGGCAATTTATCCCGATATGACCGTGCTGTTTGAAAGGCTGCATCGAGAATTGGTCGAAGAGCCGCCGGTCACCGTGAGGGAAGGCGGTATCATTGCTAATAAAGTCCATACGGAACTCGACGAGTTACGTAGTATCAGCCGCGACGGTAAAAGTTTTATTGCCTCCCTTGAAACCAAAGAGCGCGAACGTACGGGAATCTCCAACCTAAAAATTCGATACAACCGGGTCTTCGGTTATTACATTGAGGTCACTCACTCCCATAAAGAAAAAGTTCCCGACGATTACATTCGAAAACAGACCTTAAGTAATGCGGAGCGCTTTATCACTCCGACTCTAAAGGAATATGAAAATAAGGTTTTGGGGGCGGAAGAGCGCATCAAAAATCTCGAATACGAAATTTTTTGTGGCCTGCGAGAGGCGGCAGCGGCTCAATTAGAACCATTGCGGCGTGCGGCCGAAGTGCTGGGAACCTTGGATGTGCTGGCATCGCTGGCACAGGTTTCAAGGGAGCAGCGCTATTGTCGACCTGAATTATGTGAAGAAAGCATGTTAGCCTTAGAGGACTCTCGACACCCGGTCTTAGAAGCTACGCTGAAGGGCGATAAATTTATTCCTAACGATATTCATATGGACCCGGTAAATCAGCGGCTCATATTAATTACCGGTCCCAATATGGCGGGGAAATCTACGGTGATGCGCCAAGCCGCCATTGCTGTGGTCATGGCCCAAATGGGTTGTTATGTTCCGGCAAAGCGGGCCAAGATCGGTTTAGTGGACCAACTCTTCACTCGTATCGGTGCCAGTGATGATTTGACTCAGGGTCAATCCACCTTCATGGTCGAGATGCTTGAGACCGCTCATATCCTTAAATTGGCCACGGCAAACAGCTTCATCGTATTAGACGAAATTGGACGCGGTACCTCTACTTATGACGGCATGTCCATCGCTTGGGCCGTGGCTGAACATGTTGCCCAGCAGATCAAGTGCCGCGGCCTCTTTGCCACCCATTATCATGAGCTGACGGATCTAAGTGATACGGTTTCCGGTGTTGCCAATTTTCAAGTGGCCGTAAAGGAGTGGAACGATCAGATCTTATTCCTAAGGAAGCTGATTCCCGGAGGTGCCTCCCGTAGTTATGGCATCGAAGTGGCACGATTGGCCGGTCTGCCCGACTCGCTACTAGACCGGGCCCGTGAAGTCATCGCTCGTTTGGAACAGGCCGAAGGGCAGGCCTTGGGAAAATTGTCCTCCCAATCGGCTCCAAGGCCGCAAATGAAGTTATTTCAACCGAATTCAGCAATCGATACGGAAATATTGGCCCAATTGCAGCAGATTCAGCCTGAGAAGCTTTCGCCTCTAGATGCCTTGCAATTTTTGTTTCATATTAAGGAGAAATTGGCCAAAACCGAATCATGAATGCCGTTGCCCCCATACAAACCTTGGTGGAGTCCTCGCCCAGCTATTTAAAAGACGATCTATTACCCCTCGATCTGTCAGGGGATTTGTCCAGCACCGTCAAAAAATACCTGCAGCAATGCCATCAACTGATTTTTGAAAAAATGGATCAAGGAGTACAAGCCAACCGGCTCGTCCACCTACAAAGTCTCCTCATGGACCAATTGCTCACCGCCCTCTACCATCGGGGTTTCGAGGTGTCTCAGGCGAAAGGTATGGTTCCCTTGCCTATGGCCCTGTTTGCCCAAGGGGGCTATGGCCGTGCCGAATTGAATCTCTATTCCGACATTGATCTCCTCATCGTTTATGAAGGCAAGTCTGGCGACGCTCTCGAGATGATTGCCAATAATATGTTGTATCCCCTTTGGGATGCCAAGATGGAAGTAGGCTACTCCATTCGTACCATTGAAGATTGCAGCAAGGCCATGGCAGACGATGTTCGCGTGATGAGTTCTATACTAGACGCACGATTTCTGGCTGGTGATAAGTCTATCGCCGAGAAATTTTTTCGATTTTTAGAGACCAAGACTTCCTCGAACCGTACCTTAAAAAACTTTATCCAGGAAAAATTGACTGAGACTCGTGATCGGCTCAAGAAATTTGGCGGATCGGTTTACGTCGTAGAGCCAAACTTAAAAGAAAGTGAGGGTGGGCTGCGAGATTGGCACACCTTGAGATATTTCGCTCGTCTGGCTACCAAATCTCCCCATATCGATGATTGGATCCGTTCAGGACTACTCAGCAATGAAGAGGCTGAACGGGTGCGTAGGGCCTTAGAGTTTA
>JAJFLL010000110.1 GCA_021772695.1 Deltaproteobacteria bacterium | reverse complement strand
CAAAACTATCGTGGTAAATTAGTCTACAGCGCCAATTGGGATCATTATCATTACCCCAAATTTTGGAATGAATTGGATTATATTGGTATCACTTCCTACCACCGGCTGACCGAAACTCTTCCCCCATCTCTGAAAGAACTTCGAAAAAACCTAAAGAAAATTCAAAGTGATGTTTTGGAATTTGTAAAAAGCTACCCTGGAAAAAAATTGATCATTACGGAGGTGGGTTACCCGTCTTTGCAAGGAGCGAGTAAGGATCCATGGAATTATTTTTTAACCACCCCATTAGATACCACAGAACAGGCCCTTTGTTACCAAGCCTTTATCGAAACTTGGAACGACACTACAAATTTAGAAGGCGTTTTTTGGTGGGTTTGGTTTGGTGCCGGTGGACCGGAAGATAAAAGCTATACCCCAAAGGGTAAACCGGCGGCCAAAGAACTGGTAAAATGGTATGGGGGCCAGTTGGAGAAAATCTAAAAATCATTGCTTTTCAAGCTATATTGGGCATTATCTTGCCCAATGTCGGGATTCCCCAAAAAACACCTAATTCGAGCCATTTCCTTGGCCATATCCATGCTAAGCCTCGTTCTGTTTGTGGGCGAAAGCACGGCCAATACCCGCTACATGCGAGGAACCAAGAAGACTCATCCCCACTCGGTAAATCGTTTCCAGTACACCCACCCGGCCTACCGTGCCCGCAATCCAAAGCCGGTGCGCAAGTGCAAGGCCATTGGTCAAGCACGCTGTTTAAACCAAAAGCCCCGTACTCAACCCTACGCCAGGCACCCCAATGGGGTTAGAATCACTGACATCCACCCCTTAGTGCGAAAAGTCTTTAAACCTAGCGTCAAAAGATATCACTAAAGATAATTATCTTCGTAAATTTTAATAGTGCCAGAGAGTAGCGCCATGACAATGGGGCCTAAGAGTATTCCCATGGGACCAAACACCGCGAGACCACCAAAGAGACTCAGAAAAATCAAGGCTTGGTGCACATTAGTTCGAATCAATAAAGGCCGCAAAAAATTATCGGAACCGCCGATCACCACCACTCCATAAATGGTCAAAAAGATGGCGTAACTATAGCTCCCCTGCACCAATAGATAAATGATGAGAGGAATAATAACGGCCCCCGTCCCTACTAGAGGAATAAACGAGACGAAAAAGGTAACTACACCCCATACAAGCGCACCGGGAATCTGGGCGATGTAAAACCCCACCGTAGCTAAGAAGGCCTGGATGGCGCCGGTCAGGAAACTACCATAAAAAATGCCGTAGATGGTGCCTTCAATCTCGCCTGCAAGCTTTCGCTCGTATTTATCTTTTATGGGTGAGAGCAAAATAATCTTTTCCACTAGCAAGGATCCATCCCGGAATAGGTAAAACAACAAAATAAGCATGATGATTAAATTTAGAAAAAAACCGGCGGTTTTTGCCACCACGGCCGGAGAATATTGAGCAATCGCTTGCCCAAGCCACTGCATGCTCTGCTGCACCATACCAATCAAGTCAACTTGAAGACCTATAATCTGTTCGATTTTTTCTATCCAAGGCGTGATGTAAAATTGCCAATGGGCCAAAATACCAGTGACTTCATGATTGGAAAATGATTCCGGAAATTTCTGAACTAGGCCGGCAATTTGGCCGGTAAGGATAGTTATCAAGACGAATATGGGTAATAAAAATAAAACCATCACCGAAATAACCGACATGCTAGCGGCCAAGGATTTTCGGTCTTTTACGAATCGAAGATATTTACGGTGCAAGGGGTAAAACAATACCGCTAATACACCAGACATCAAAATCGTGTAGAGAAAGGGAAAAACCACGTAGAGGCTTAGGAGGAGTAAACCAATCAGTAATACGACAAAGGCCTTACGTTGTATGATTTGATTATTAGCAGGAGAATTCATTAAACCTCAATCTAGCTGTATCCAAACCTCATCACCGCTTAACTGTACGGGATAAACAGGCACCTTGATGCGTTGGTTTTCTGGATGCATGCCGGTGACTACATTAAAAGTCCATCCGTGCCAAGGACAGGTCACCACAGGACCCTTTAGTTCTCCCTCACCCAAGGGACCTCCCCGATGGGGGCAATGATTGCCAATGGCATAGAATTTTCCGGCTACATTAAAAATGGCGATACTTCTCCCTTGGACTTCGGAAATGACACCGCTACCTAGTGGGATGTCCTGTTGTTTTGCAACTCGAAAGGAATCACTCATAATCATCATTCACTGGCATCGGAAGCAGGTGATTCTGGTGATACAGCGGGGGCAGGGGCCTTTGCACCACTAGCAGGTTGAGGGGCCGTTTCGGCACCAGGGAGAGCCAGACCCATTTTCTGCAGTAACTGCAGCCGAATTTTTTCTTTATCGGCACCTTGATATAAGGCGTTGAATTCTTCCCAACCTTTATTTTCATCACCCATCAAAAAATAGTCGGTGACAATTTGTAAGGCCGCAGCTGGGTCGAAGCCCTTTTTCAGGGTCTCTCGTTGTCGTTGGATATCTTCCGCATAGATCTGCTTAAAGGCTTTATCGGCACGCTCATATCCGGACAATCCCAGGGTATACACGGTAGGTGGAAAGGGAGATTGAGAATATGGCAGGTCACCCAAATAAGTAAATTTTGCATCGCAGCTGATGATCTCAGGTTTTTTGTCACCATTGAGGTCATGCAAAACGATCTTTTCACCACAGTCTTGTAACTCGACGTTTCCGATCTTTTTTAAGGGCTTGGAAAGGGAAAAGATATCGTAACTGTAGCAACAATGGGCGCCCCCAGTACTGTTTCGTAATACCAAATCTTCTAATCCGTCGCCATTCATGTCGAGTATCTGACCAGGCTTCCAGCCGACGACGAACTCACGAGGATCGGGTGTCAACCAAGTGGCTTCGAATTCAGTGACACTACCGCCTTCACTGGGAACAATACGGGCCTTCATGGAGTCAATGCGAGGAAACTTTCCCATCATCCATCTCTCTAGGATTTCCACATTGTAATTTGGAAAACTCTTCTTTCTCACTACCTTCCAGGAACTGAGTTGACCGGGATTGGAATCTTGGGCCAGGGCTA
>JAJFLL010000109.1 GCA_021772695.1 Deltaproteobacteria bacterium | reverse complement strand
TTTGGCCTCTTTAGCCTCTTTTTTAGGGGCGGATTTGTTATAGCCGTCTTGGTACCAACCACCCCCCCTTAGTGTAAAGGAAGTTTGGCTGATGAGTCTTCGAACCGGTCCCTGGCAAAACTCGCAATTTTTCAACGGGTTATCGCTGATCCTTTGATTGACTTCGAAGGTCTTCCCACAGGAACTGCATTCGTACTCATAGATCGGCATATGGCCTCAACACCTGATTGCACCAAGTTCAATTTTAGGAGCCCACCCCATAAAAAGCTACGAAATTCTAGGGGTTAGGATTTAATCTTCCCAGCCCTAATCTAGTGGTGACTCTAGACTACAGTCAAGTATTCTTTCGTTGATGGCTGCAATCTCCACCATCAAGATACGACTCGAATCCCCAGTAAGGATTTCTTTATTTTAGCTTAAACGCCCGCGGCTAGTTTTTGGCCATAATGGAATAACAAACCCACCACCATCTGCTCAATTACTACCAAGAGAATCAGCACGATTAAGGGGGTAAAGTCGATGCCCCAGCGGAACATGGCACGGGGTAAAAAACGGCGAACTTGGTAAAATACCGGCTCGGTCACCTGTCGTAAAAATCTAACGATAGGATTGTAGGGATCGGGATTGACCCAACTGATGATAACAGTTCCGATGATGATGTAGGTATAAATGGTTAAAATCATCGAGAGAACTTTGGCGACGGTTACTAATAAGGAACCTAAAGCAAACATAAATTATATGGACTCCTCACTAAGACTTCACAGTTTTTTATTGGATTCCAAACTACTGGTTATTTGTAGGGAACGCTTGGCCGCGGCTTTTACGGCAAGTTCCATTGCCTTGGCGGTTCGGTATTTTTGAAGGACTTTTAATCCTGCTTCAGTAGTCCCTTTTTTACTGGCCACATTTTCGATCAGAGTTTCAGGATGCATCTCGGATGCCGCTAGCATGGCTGTGGCACCTTGAAGGGTTGCAATAGTTAATTCTCGGGCCTGGCGTTGGGTCAACCCAGATTCCACACCGCCCGCAATAAGACCTTGGGCAATTTTATAAACAAAGGCAGGTCCGCTTCCTGATAGTCCGGTGACAGCATTAAAATCAGACTCTCGTTTAATTGGAAAAATCATTCCAAGTTTATCTAAAGTGAAAATGATTTGTTTTTTTACCTTATCCGACACCTTTTTGGTGAAATACACTCCGGTCGCGCCTCGCCCCAGCTTAGCCGGCGTGTTGGGCATTAGGCGAACCACAGGCCAGGCATGACCAATTACCTTGTGAATCGTTTTGGTAGATACACCGGCCATCATACTAATGATGACGGTAGAGCGGCTGAGGAAAGGTTTGATTTCCTTTAAAATCTCTAACGCTTGTTGAGGCTTGATGCCCAACCAAATGTATTTGATATGGGCGGCAGCTTCTCGATTATCGGTCGTAATGGCGACCCTATAGGTCTTTTTGATTTTTTTTAGTGCGGGCAAACTGCGCCTCGACACGATAATTTTTTTTGGATCAACGGGGTGTTTCAGCAAGGCTTCAAGGATGACCTGGGCCATTTTGCCGATTCCGATAAAACTATGGGTAAAAATTTCATTCATAGAGTTTATTTTCTGGGACCAAAGAGGGCCTCCCCGACCCGAATCATTGTGGAGCCCTCCTCGATGGCCACTTCAAAATCTTGACTCATGCCCATGGATAGTTCCTTTAAGGAGGGGTTAAAAACTCCGCTTCGGTTGCATTCGTCAAGTAAGCATTTCATTTTTTTAAAATAGTGGCGATTTTGCTCTGGTTGGTTTGCCGGTGGAGGAATGCACATCAAGCCCTCAAATTGCAAATTGGGCAGGGTGGAGAGGTGAGAAATGTTTTTGATAAGGGTCTTTGCCGTAAAACCTGTTTTTTGAGTCTCATCAGAGAGTTTTATTTCTACAAGTACTTTTTGGCTTTGGTCGAGTTCCACGGCACGTTTAGAGATTTTCTCAGCCAATGGAATAGAGTCCACTGAGTGAATATATTCCATTTGTCCGACCACATCTTTAACCTTGTTGCTCTGAAGGTGGCCGATAAAGTGCCAGAAAATAAGTGATTTTTTATCGGACAATTCCGACTTTTTCCTTTGCCATTCTTGCAAGTAATTTTCTCCTAGATCTCTCAGGCCTAAATCGATGGCTTGTTTCATGAGGGCTACCGGCTGCTTTTTACTGACTCCGATCAGCCGGACCTCTTCGGGGGATCGTCCGGAACGTTTCAAGCTGGCCAGAATGCATTGCTGCAGGTTGGTCCAACGTTGGGCAAGGTCTTGGGACATGGCTCTCTAATACCGGGGGTAAATGGCTTAGGCCAAATTTTTTTCGGCACCCATCGATAAATGCTTGATTTTAAATGCCAAAATAGAGAGAAGGAGCGGGTGAGGACTCAAAAATTGCATCGATATATTTTACAACTCACGGCCTTATTTCTTTCTGTTTCATTATTGGGCTGTTTCGGGGGGGTCAAAAAAACCGGTAAGGTCACGGGCTATCGAGAAGGGCAGGTCTTAACAAAAAAGGGTTATTACCAAGTGGGAGAACTCTCTAGCGATTGGCAGCGGATCAATTTAGAAAAGGCCATGATTGCCTTTTACAATCCCCAGTTAAAATCCACGATTTCAACGGACTCCTTCTGCGATCAAGCTTATAACGATTCCTCGTTGAAAAGTTTGACGCAACAACTTTTTCCAGGTCTGCAAAATCTAAAGGTGATCGAAGAAAAGCAATTTCAACTGGATGGTAGAGGTGCCTTACAAACCTTGGTCGATGCTGAGTTAGATGGCCTTCCCGTGATGGTCAATATCGTCGTGTTGAAAAAAGACTGGTGTTTGTTCGATTTTTATTTGGTCAGTGAAAAGTCATCCTTTGCCCGCGCCATGAGCGACTTTGAAAAATTCTATCAGAATTTTTCATATTTGGGAGGAGACTAATCGTGGCCGATGAATCCCTAGTTGCCAAAGAAGTGCCCAAAGGATTTCAGGTCTTTTTTGGCGATATCGGTCAGGCATTTTTCACCGGCATGGGTTATATTGGGGGGCTAGCAACCTTAGTACTAGATATTTTTCGCTCCCTCTTCTCCGATCCCTATCCTTTGAATGATACGGTCAAGCAATTTGAAGAGGTGGGGCTCAAGTCCACCTCTTTGACCAGTTTGATTGGTTTGTTCACCGGATTGGTCATAGCAGTTCAATTTATCGTTGGGCTCGAACGATTTGGATTGCAGCTTTATACAGGGCAAATTGTTGGGATAGCCATCACCCGCGAATTAGGACCTGTATTGACCGCCCTGATGGTGGCCGCACGTGTTGGTGCCGGTATCACTGCTGAAATCGGTTCAATGAATGTAACCGAACAGGTGCAAGCCATCGAAGCCATGGGAGCCAATCCCATCAATAAATTAGTGGTGCCTCGAGTCGTGGCAACCACCTTCTGTGTTCCCATCTTGGCGGTCATAGCCGATATTATCGGGATCCTAGGTGCCATGGTAATCACTACTCTAGAGACTGAGGTCGGCGGTAAATATTTTCTAGACCAAGTGACTGACACTGTTCAGATGATCGACTTTGGCAGCGGAATAGCCAAAACCTTCTTTTTTGGATTTTTTATCGGAATAATCGCCTGCTACCAGGGGCTGCAGACCCGTGGCGGCACTGAGGGGGTCGGGCGATCCACCACCCTATCGGTGGTTTATTCTTCAATTTGCATTTTTGTTGCCGATTTTTTCCTGACCAAACTTTTCCTGACCTTTTAATCTTATGGAATTTATTGAATTTCAAAATTTGAATAAGGCTTTTGATACCAAGGTAATCTATACCGATTTGAATTTAAAAATTCATAAGGGAGAAACCATCACCATCATTGGCGGATCTGGCACGGGAAAAAGTGTCATGTTAAAACTACTTCTCGGCTTAATCGAGGCTGACGGTGGCAAAATCATCTTCGATGATAAAGACGTTACTACCTTAGATCGTGAAGAACTAATATCCATTCGGGGCCGGTTTGGCATGCTGTTTCAGGGGGGGGCCTTGTTTGACTCCATGACCGTCTATGAAAATGTGGCTTATCCGTTACGAGAACATTTTCCTGAATACGAAGAAGAAAAAGTAGGCAAGATCGTTCAAGAAAAACTGGAAGTTGTTGGATTGCCTGATGTGGCTGAAATGATGCCTTCAGACCTGTCTGGGGGAATGAAAAAACGTGTTGCGTTGGCGCGCGCCATCGCAACCGATCCTGAAGTGATCTTATATGATGAGCCCACTACCGGATTAGATCCTACGAATACCAATCGGATCAATGAATTGATCATTGGGTTGAAAAAACGCTTCCAGGTGACTTCTATCGTGGTGACCCACGACATGAATAGCGCCTTCAAGGTCAGCGACCGTCTGGCCTTGCTCTATAATAAAAAAATCGAAATTGTTGGTTCAAAAGAAGAAATTGACCAATCCACCAATGAAGTGGTGAAAAAGTTTATCAACGGAGAAATCGAGGAACTGTAATGAAGAATAATCGCACACAACAGGTTCGTGTCGGTATATTTGTCACATTAGGCTTGGCTTTATCGATGTTAGTCATCTTTTTATTAGGGGATATCGGTGGGCTATTTGAGAGCCAATATAAAATTTATGCACGCTTTGACGATATCAGTGGATTGCGCATCGGCGCCCCAATTTATCTGGCCGG
>JAJFLL010000108.1 GCA_021772695.1 Deltaproteobacteria bacterium | reverse complement strand
GATGGGTCAAACGTTTTGAAAAGGTGAGAAAACTAGCCGCAAACCTTATCGGCGCCCTTCCCAATGAAATCGCATTTGTTAAAAACACTTCCCATGGGCTTTCCCTTTTGGCCCAAGGTATGGACTTCGCTCCAGGTGATGAAATAATTATTAGTGAGCTTGAATTTCCCGCCAATGTTTATCCTTGGATGGCCCTAAAAGATAAAGGGGTCATCCTAAAAAAAATTCCTGCTAAAAATGCAGAACTCGTCTTGTCAGAGATTCCAAATCTTATCAATGAACGTACTCGGGTCGTCTCCTTAAGCTCGGCAACCTTTAGCACCGGCTTTCGCGTACCCCTTGCCGAGGTGGGAAAACTTTGTCGAGAACGCGGGGTTATTTTTTGTGTCGATGCCATCCAAAGCCTAGGAGCCTTTGAAATCAATGTCATTCGAGATCATGTGGATGTGTTATCGGCCGATGCCCACAAGTGGATGTTAGGCCCTGAGGGGATCGGCATTTTTTATCTAAGGAAGAACCTTTTAAATAAGGTCAAACCGGTGCTTTTGGGTTGGAACACCGTAGAACATTCCCTAGATTTTGATCATATCGAATTCAGCCTCAAAAATACGGCTGGCCGATATGAAGAGGGTTCTATGAATGGAATAGGAATCTACGCCTTGGGGGCCGCTATAGAATTGATTTTAGAGATCGGCCAAGCTCGCATATCTGAACGTATTCTTAGACTCACCGACCACCTTATCGCCGGCTTAAAAGAGCAGGGGTTGAGAATTGTCAACTCACTAGACCCCCGTTTCCGTTCGGGAATGGTGTTTACTAATTTCGAGGGTGATTCCGATACCCAGAGAATAAATGAATTAAATAATCACCTATATTCAAAGGGCATTTACACATCAATTCGAGGGGGCCACCTTCGCTTCTCGCCCCATTTCTACAATACCGAAGATGAGTTTAAGCAAGTCTTTAAAGAAATCGCCGATTTTTTAAAGAACCACTAATGAAACAATTCTTTAGCCGCTGCCGATTGGGGTAGAATTTGAAAGCGGACTAAGTCGACCTGCCACAGCAATGGCTCTGTGACCCCAGGTATCTTGGCTTCTATCTGCACGATACCCTTTACCTTGGATTCTAATAGGGGGGACCATTGAATCTTTTCTATGGGAACTCCATAGTGCTCGGCCAAGGCCTGTTCTAATGGCAAACTATCGGCCCCCTTGGGCTGGGTCATTCTGACGGCTTGAAGGGCATGTTTGATATCCGATTGATCGAAGCGATGCTGTAGATAACTCACCGAAAGAACGCCTACCACTATTACGAGAACTGCTCCGAAACCTTTGAGAATCGTCTTCATAGGGGCTAGTTAGATTATTGAGCGGCCTTGTCCAGAATCTTTTCAAGGGCCTGGCGATCTTTTTCGTCAAGTTTTTCCATATTGATCGTCCGAACCTCTTCGTTTTTCTTGGTGGTATCTACCCCGGGTGTTACCGAAGTCCCGGCGGCTGGGACCAATGGGGTATTTTTTCCCGCAGGTGTTTGGGGCTTGAAGACCTCCTCAACCGAGATATCTTTCCGAATCAAGGCAAGAATACGGTCCCGTACACCCTGGTAGACTTTTTGAACCGTGGGGGAATTCCAGGCCCGGCTAGTCCAGTCTCGAGTCGGCACCCCTCCTACTTTCAGATTGAGGATCAAGGCCACCAAATATAGGACCACGAGGGTAGATAGGACTTTTTTTGCGAAAGAGTACACTTGGGTTGACCTTATAATGAATGGGCCCATGCCCCGCAAGGGTATTTACCAATAGGGCATGGACCTTTCTCTAGCCTTGCCAAAGACCATCTGGTAGGATGGCCAGATGACAGCTCCTAAGTTGCACAGCGTGGCACCCGAGAAAAAATCACGGGTTTTGATCGTCGATGACAACCCCACCAACGTAGAATTGCTATTCGCACACCTAAAACCCCACGGATACACCCTCGACAAGGCCTTTGATGGCGAGGCAGCATTAAAAAGGATTGAAGAAAATCCGCCTGATCTCATTCTGCTTGATTTGATGATGCCAAAACTTTCGGGTTATGAAGTCTGTCAGCAGGTCAAGAGTGACCCCAAAACTCAATTTATACCCGTGATCGTCATCACCGCTCTTAAAGAGCTCCATGACAAAATCAAAGCCATCGAAATGGGCGCTGATGATTTTTTAATGAAGCCTTTTAATAAAGTCGAGCTCATTACCAGGGTCAAATCCCTGTTAAAACTAAAGGAACTCTACGATGATGTCGATCGCTCTGAAACCATCATCTTTACTCTTGCAGAAATGCTCGAGGCAAAAGACGTCTACACTCGGGGGCACTCTGAAAGGGTGGCAAAATATTCCGTATTACTCGCCCGCCATATAGGCCTTGATGAACAAGATCAAGAATGGATCAGGCGCGGCGCCCTACTCCACGATGTGGGTAAAATTGGAGTTCGAGAGTCCATTTTAAATAAACCCGAAAAATTATCTCAAGAAGAGTTGGCCCACATCAGATCTCATCCCGCGAGGGGCTGTGAAATTTGTCGTACCTTAAACAGTTTAAGCCCGGTCCTTCCCATCATTCGCCACCACCATGAACGGGTCGATGGCCTGGGTTATCCCGACGGCATTGGTGACAAAGAAATCACCATCGGTCCCCGCATCGTTTCCATTGCCGATGCCTATGATGCCATGACCAGTAATCGTCCCTATCGCAAGGGAATCCCTCCCGCTGATGCCTTAAAAATATTTCAAAAAGAGAAAGCCAACGGTCAATGGGACCCAGAACTCGTGGGGCAATTCATCGAACTGATCAAATCAGAGACGGGGATATGACCCCCAAACGGCAGACATAAGCACCTTTTACTTGAACAAACATTATGAAAATTTTGGTAACCGGTGCCACTGGATTTATCGGCTCACATATTGTTGAAGAACTAGCCAAGCAAGGCATATCGCTTCGAGCCGCCTATTCCCCTGGACAAGACATTCAAGAAGTTGACAGCGATTTTCTCATAGACGGTTTAGACCTTGATAGTTTTCCCCTAGACATCACCGACCGAAAGGCTGTCTTTGAGCAAATAAAAGGCTGCCAAATATTGTTTCATGCGGAACACCTCTTCTCCTTAGATCGGAAAGACCGCGACAAACTTTACGCCATCAATCAAAGAGGTACGGCCAACATCATGGAAGCGGCCTTAGCACACGGCGTAGAAAAGGTACTCTATACCTCTGGCATCGAAACACTAAGCATTCCCAAAGGTCAGGAGCAAGGCCGCGAGCGGGACGGCGTCACTTGGGAAGATCTAAAAACAGACTTTGAAAAATCCAGATATTTAGCAGAACGTGAAATCCTCAATTATAAAAATAAAGGGCTACCGGTTGTCATCATGCACCCCACCATTTGCCTAGGGAGCCGGGAGCATCACACCACCCCCTTCGGTCGATATTTGGAACGCCTATTGTATGGAGAGAGCCGGTTCTACCTCGATACGGGATTGAATCTCGTGGCAGTGCAAGACGTAGCTAAGGCCCACCTCCTAGCCGCAAAACGTGCCAAACCTGGGAGTCGCTACATCTTAGGTAACCAGAATGTATATCTGTTAGATATCCTGCAACACATTCAACAAGTGACCGGTTATTCGGTGGCCAAGACCGCCCTACCCCACCCCTTTGCTAAATTGGGTAATTTCGCGGCTCGCCATCTCTTCCAAAGAAAGGGTGGAATACCCAATGCCTGGATCCGTCGCATGGAAGCCCCGTTATTTTTTGATTCCAGCTTAGCACGGCGAGAATTGGGCTTTCCTCAGAGCAATGTTTGGGAGGCCCTGCAAACCCAAATCACTGAAATTTTAAAAAAATAACCGTTGCTAGCTAGCCCTTGATTCGCCTATGTCCTGATACCCATGTGGGACTCCCTCCTCTATACAATTCTGGAACGATGGTACGTCGTCCTTTTTCTAATTGCCTACCTAAGCATCGCTTCTTTACATTGGGGCGGTAGCAGAACTCTCAAGTTTCTGATTATCGGATACCTCATCGCCTTGGCTTCCGAAGCCAGCAGTATTCGCACGGGATTTCCCTATGGCATGTATTATTATCATTACGACCAAATGGCGGGCGAACCATTCTTGTTAGGGGTCCCCGTTTGGGATAGCCTCTCCTACGTCTTTTTGACTTTCTCAGGTTTTATGGTGGCCTTATTCCTTCGGGCACGTTGGGATCGCCTGACTCCAGTCACTCAATTGCAAAGGTCCTGGAAGACGATACTGTTGGGGGCCATCCTTACCATGGTGCTCGACATCGTCATCGATCCCGTCGCCCACTTGGGAGAACAGTGGTTTTTGGGAGACATCTATCATTA
>JAJFLL010000107.1 GCA_021772695.1 Deltaproteobacteria bacterium | reverse complement strand
AGCCACCGGCTCACCTACCATGATAAACGGAACCAAATCAGTGGTATGGGCTGTATGGGGCCGGTGATTCTCATCGGCCATCTTTTCGCAATTGCCATGATCCGCCGTAATGATCATGACGCCTTGTTTTTCAAGAATGAGGGGAAGCAGCTTTTTCAATTGGGCATCGATGCATTCCACGGCACGAATGGCCGCTGGAAGTTTACCACTATGACCTACCATATCGGCGTTGGCAAAATTTAACACGATAAAGTCGAAGGTATTGCTTTGTAGGCAGGCCAATAAGCGCTCGGTAATTTGGGGCGCACTCATTTCGGGCTTCAGGTCATAGGTGGCCACTTCACGGGGTGAAGGGACCAAGATGCGTTCTTCCCCTAAAAAAACCGCCTCTTCTCCGCCGTTAAAAAAGAAGGTCACATGAGCATATTTTTCGGTCTCGGCAATGCGCAATTGTTTTAGGCCCCGCTGCGATAGGATTTCACCTAAAGTATCTGGTACATGTTCCGGAGGAAAGGCCACCGGCAGAGCGAACTTCTTGTCATATTCAGACATACAGACAAAGACCGATAACTTAGGAGTCTCGGCGCGAGCAAAAGGCGGGGTGGTCATATCTGTGAAGGCGCGGGTTAGCTCCCTGGCCCGGTCGGCACGAAAGTTAAAAAAGATCACGGCGTCATCATCTTTTACCATGGCCACCGCTTGCTTTTCTTGATTTAAAATCACGGTCGGTGTGATGAATTCATCAGTCTCATTACCATCATAGGCCGCCTTAATGGCACTGGCAGCATCGGCAGCCTTATTACCCTGCCCTAATACCATGGCATCGTAGGCCAATTGAATACGATCCCAGCGTTGGTCACGGTCCATGGCGAAATAACGCCCTGAGATCGTGGCAACTTGCCCAACTCCGATCTTTTGAATCTGTTGTTGCAAGGCCTCCATATACCTAAGGCCACTTTTTGGATCGGTGTCGCGGCCGTCTAGAAAAGCATGGATGGCCACCTTGCTCACCCCTTGGGCTTTTGCCATTTGCAGGAGGGCATAGAGATGATCTTGATGAGAATGCACGGCACCATCAGAGACCAATCCCATGAGATGCAAGGTAGATTGGTGGCTACGTGCCTGATCTAGGGCCTGCATCAAGGCAGGGTTGGTAAAAAAACTTTGGTCGGCGATGGATTGATAGATTCGAGTCAATCCAACCTTGGCGATGCGCCCCGCGCCGATATTTAAATGCCCTACCTCGGAATTACCCATGATGCCGGCGGGCAAGCCTACGGCTTGTCCGGAAGCATCGAGACGGGAATGAGGATATTTTTTCAGGAGCCCATCGTAAGTCGGTGTTTGGGCTTGAGCGATCGCATTATTTTCGGTCGTTTCGCTAAGGCCCCATCCATCTAAGATGATCAATAATATCGGTTTCATGGTCACTCATTATGGTACGGGACATTACGCAAAATCGTTAAGGCCCGATAAATTTGCTCCAAGGTCAAAACTCTAGCCAAGCGATGGGGCAAAGTCAATTTGGACAAGCTCCATCGCTGTTTGGCATTCTCCTTGAGTTCCACTGCCAGGCCGTAGGCCCCACCCAAGATAAAGTTGATCTCAGTGGACGACCCATTCATGAGCTGTTGCAACTCCCAGGCCAAATCCGTGCTGCTCCATTGAATCCCTTTCTCATCGAGTACGATGGCATGGGCCCCCGGCTTCATTTTTTTTTGAATTTTTTCAGCTTCCTTGGCCAATCCTTGCAAAATGGGGCCTTGGGGAGGGATTTTTTCTTCGGGAATCTCTACGACCTCAAAGGGATTGAACCTTTGAATGCGCTTCGTATAATCGGCGGTCACTTCCGAGAAGGCGGAATGCTTCATCTTCCCAACGGCCAATACCCGGATTTTCAAGAGGTCCCCTGAACGATTTTCGATTTTTCACGCCAGGCCACTTGAGGGGCATCGTGCCAAAAATCATCGAGGGAATAATACTCGCGAAAGGTAGGTTGAAAAACGTGCAATACAAAATCGCCATAGTCCAACAACACCCACTGGCCACGCTCGTACCCTTCGAAGGTCAGCGGTAACATTTGGTGTTCATTCTTAAGGAGCAAATGCACTTTATCAGCAAGGGCCTGCACATGACGGTCGCTACTCCCGGTGACCAGAATGAAATAATCGGTAAAACTTACCAAGGGCCGCAGATCTAAAATCTTGAGATCTTGCCCCTTGGTATCGGAAATTTCTTGGGCTACGATTTGAACTAGTTCGAGGGATTCCATTTATTCGCGAATTTGTCCTTCCCCGCGGATGACATACTTTTGCGTCGTCAATTCTTCTAATCCCATGGGACCGAAGGCATGTAGTTTTGAGGTAGAGATACCGATCTCGGCTCCCAGGCCTAATTGCCCGCCGTCATTAAATCGGGTGGAGGCATTGACCATGACCGCCGAGGCATTGACTTCCCTGAGGAAACGTTCCGCATGGGTCTCGTCATTGGTCAGTATGGATTCGGTATGCATGGAGCCGTATTTTTGGATGTGTCCTAAGGCGTCATCCATATCGGTCACCACCTTGACCGCTAGAATCTTCTCTAGATATTCGGCATCCCAATCGGATTCCGTTGCCGCCTTAACCTGATCATCGATCTTTCGTGAACGGTCACAAGCTCGGATTTCTACGCCTTGACGCCTTAACTCTTCAAACATTCTTGGTAAAAATTGATGAGCGATCTTTTCATCGACTAAAAGAGTTTCTAAGGCATTGCAAACGCCAGGACGTTGTACTTTGGCATTCAATACGATACTCTCGGCCTGATCTAAATCGGCGTTATGGTCCACATAGATATGGCAAACTCCCTTGTCGTGTTTTATCACGGGAATTTTACTCCAATCGCGAAGAAACTTCATCAAGCCTTCTCCACCACGGGGTATGATCAGATCGATATAATGGTCCTGTTCTAATAAGACTTTAACGGCCTCGCGATCGGTCACGGGAATCACCTGCACCATATCTTCAGAGACCCCGGAATCTTTCAGGCATTCCCGCAAAATCTCTCCCAGAATTTTATTAGAATGGATGGCCTCAGAACCTCCACGAAGCACCACCACATTGCCTGACTTTAAACACAAGCCTGCTGCGTCTACGGTGACGTTGGGACGGGATTCGTAGATGATTCCGATGACGCCCAGGGGAATACGCACCTTCTCAATCCTCAAGCCATTCGGGCGAGTCCATCCCTTGACCACGGTACCGACGGGATCTTCCAGGGCCACAACTTCTCGAAGCCCTTGCGCCATTTCGCCAATGCGTTTTTCATTTAAAGTGAGGCGATCGATCATCGCATGAGAAAGACCCCGCTCCTTGGCTGTCGCAAGATCCTTTTCATTTTCTTGGCGAATGCGCTCCATGGAAGCTTCAAGCCTGTCTGCAGCCATTAGCAAAATGGCATTTTTTTTTGGGGCACTCAGAGTGGCAGAATGGTTAAAGGCCTGCTTGGCACGTTGGGCGATATCTAAGATGAGTTCTTCGTTGTTCATGTTACACTATTTTATTTACCCTATCTGGGCTTACTTAGTCTAGGGTTGCAGGTGCACGCCTTGGCACCAAGATGTCCCCTGCTCCATTCAGGCCGAGGTAACCAAAAGGAGGCGCTATGTCCAGCATTGTCGAAGGAAAACCCGCTCCGGATTTCACCGCTCAAGATGAAACCGGTAAAACCGTCAAGCTCAGTGATTTCAAAGGCAAAAAGAATGTGGTCCTTTATTTCTATCCCAAGGACGATACTCCAGGCTGCACCATTGAGGCCTGTAATTTTAGAGATTCTTGGGCCCAATACCAAAAGGCCGACACCCAGGTATTAGGTGTCAGTTTCGATGATGCCAAGAGCCATCAGGTATTCAAAGAGAAGTTCAACCTGCCCTTTCCCTTGCTGGTAGACTCTGACATGAGTTTGGCCAAGGCCTACGGGGTCAAAGGTGACAAGTATCCGAACCGAGATACCATCGTCATCGATAAATCGGGCCTGGTCAGCCGCATCATTCGCGACGTCAGTCCGGGGGGCCATGACCGCGAAATCCTAGAGATTCTCGCGGAATAGCGGCCTAAGTCCTGAAAAATAAGAGAAACCTTTTGGGGAACCCAACCGATACCCCCCTTGACACAATGCGTTAGGGACAGTATCTTCCCCACAGTAATGAGGGAGGACATCCTAAGGAGGTCCTCAATGAACCGAAAGCTCAATTGGAACAGTAGCGAGCAACGAAAAAGATACTACAAGGTAACTCGCTGTAAACACAGGGATTTTCGTGAAATTTCTTTTGAAAATCCCCAACTGCGCTGGGTAGATTCCCTACTCAGGTCCTTTCAGGATGAAAC
>JAJFLL010000106.1 GCA_021772695.1 Deltaproteobacteria bacterium | reverse complement strand
CCCAGCCCAATTCCTCACCCAAGATTTGCGCCGCAAGATGAAAACACCGAGTTCCTTGACAAGGCCCGAGACTCAATCGAGTTCTGCGGATGACATCTTCAAGGGTGGCGGCCTTCTCTTTTCGAATGGAATACCGGATTTCCGCCTCTAATACAGGATCGCACTCACAGGTCACATTTCGATAACGTGAATTTTCCCGGGTCAAATCCAAAACTTCATAGGCTCGTGACCCATAGCGATAAACCAAACGATTGATCGCAAAGGGATCAATGGAGAATTGCTGGGCGAGATAGGCGATGTCAACTTCTCGTTCCGCACCAGGCAATGCCATCAAGTGAGTGCGGCATGCGGTTCCCTTCTCTAACCGGGCGACCGCCACGTCGACTAAATCTTCGCTCATCAAACGATAACTGGCGAGCTTGCCCCCCGCGATGGAAAGAAATCCCGGAGTGCCTTCGATCTCTTCGTGGTCGAACACGCGATGGTCTCGACTCAGGTCATCTTCATAGGGGCCGCGGCCATAAAGGGTTGGGCGCACACCGGCCCAAGCATGAGTGACCCTAGCCTCACGGATTCTGGGAAAGACCCTTTCAATACCTTCCAACAAATACTCTACCTCATCGTCTATAATTGGAATGTCTCCGGGGTCACCAAAGTAGTCGTCGTCGGTTGTGCCAATAAAGGCGATGTTTTGATAGGGCATCAAAAAGATACTGCGGTTGTCGATGGCGTTGGCGAGTAGGGCATAGTTGGTCAATCGACGGTCAAAACCGATGTGGATCCCCTTGGCAGGCCGTAGGGGTACTCTGCATCCGGCCATTTTCGCCATGCGATCCGCCCATGGCCCGGTGGCGTTGACCACCAGGGAACCTTGATAGTCCATTAGGGATCCCGTCATGAGATCCTTTACCCGCACCCCCACCACTCGCCCTCCCTCTTTAAGTACCTGGGTCACCTCTCGATGGTTCAATGCCTCTGCGCCGGCTTCTTCGGCAGCTATGATATTGCTTATACAAAGACGATTCGTATCGATTCCCCACTCATCGAAAGTCAGGGCACCGATTAAGTCCTCAGCAAGGTCCGGTTCTAATTCTAAGGCCTGGTCCCTACTGAGCCGGGTGTGGGTCTTGGAGTTTTTATACCGGGCAAAACGATCGTAATTTTCAAAAAAGGTCTCCATGAGTTCGAAATAGAATCGATTCATCCACCTTGGCCATTTGGCCTTGGGAAAGACCGGAACCATGAAGGGAATCCTAAACAACATGTGAGAGGCGATTTTTTGAATATAACCGCTATCGACCGAGGAAAGCTTGGTGGTTTTGCGATTGCTGAACAGGTAGCGGGCGCCGCCATGTATCATTTGGGAGCTGGACCCGGTGGTTTCACTACCAAAGTCGTTTCGTTCCAAAAGAAGGCATTTTAATCCGCGAAGAGAGGCATCTCGTAAAATACCGCAGCCATTGACCCCTCCCCCGATGATGATCAGGTCGTATTGCATGCTATGTATGGATAACAAACCCCTAGGATTTTTTCTCTACTTTTATTCCCAGCTCTAATAATTGTGTGGCAGAAACCGGCGACGGCGCGTTGGCCAAGAGACAGGTGGCCCGCTGTGTCTTAGGAAATGCGATCACATCGCGAATGGACTCGGCACCAGTCATCAGCATGATGATGCGGTCTAAGCCAAAGGCGATGCCTCCATGGGGCGGTGGTCCGAATTCCAGGGCTTCTAAAAGAAAACCGAACTTATCTTGGGCTTCCTCTTGGCTTATTTTCAAAATATCAAAGACCTGTTGCTGCACTTCTTGGGAATGGATCCTGATGGAACCTCCTCCGATCTCATGGCCATTTAAAACCAAATCATAGGCTTGGGTCTTCACTCGATGAGGGTCGCTCTTCATCAACGGCAAGTCTTCGATGCAGGGCGCGGTAAAAGGGTGATGTACCGCCGCATGCCTGGCCTCCTTCTCATCATAGTCGAACATGGGGAAATCATGGACCCAGACAAAGGACAATTTCTTCTCATCAATCAAGCCCAGCTTTTGTCCTAAATGTTCCCGCAAATTCCCCATGGCGTCGTTGACCACTTTGGAACTATCAGCACCGAAAAAAATCAGATCGCCCGGTTCCATACCCAAGGCCTGCTGCAACTGTTGTTTTTCGGTATCGGAAAAAAATTTCACAATGGGGGAATGCCATTCCTTTTCGGTAACTTTGATGTAAGCCAGGCCCTTGGCTCCATAAATGCCCACAAATTTGGTCAACTCATCAATTTCGGACCGACTCATATCGGCCTTCCCCTTGGCATTGATGGCTTTGATCATTCCGCCCTTGCTCAGAGCACCCTGAAAGACCTTAAAATCGGATTTTTCGAAAATACCGCTCACATTGACCAGTTCCATGGCAAAACGCATATCGGGGGCGTCTACACCAAAGCGAGCCATAGAATCGTCATAGCTTATGCGTGGGAAGGGGATGGAGATTTCTTGACCCAAGCCCTGCTGCCACATGGAATGCACCAACCCCTCCATGGCCGCCATGATGTCTTCGGAATCGATGAAGCTCATTTCTATATCAATTTGAGTAAACTCGGGTTGACGGTCCGCGCGAAGAACTTCGTCGCGAAAACATCGGGCGATCTGGAAATAACGTTCCATGCCAGACATCATCAGAACCTGTTTAAATAATTGTGGCGACTGGGGCAGGGCATAAAATTCGCCCGGGTGCACCCGTGAGGGAACCAAATAGTCCCTAGCGCCTTCGGGGGTAGATCGATTGAGGATGGGAGTTTCGATCTCCCAAAAGCCTTGCTCGGTCAGGTAATTGCGGGCCGCCTGCATGACCCGATGTCGCAACTCAAAATTTTTCCTCATCACCGAACGTCTCAGATCGAGATATCGGTATTTGAGACGGTGCTCCTCATGAACCTCAATCTGGTCTTCCACGGGAAAGGGCGGAGTTTTAGAAGAAGAAAACACCTCAAATTCTTGGACCCATACCTCGATTTCCCCGGTGGTCAGATTGGAATTGGCCATGCCATCAGGCCGCAGCATGACCTTTCCCTGAATACCCATGCAGTATTCACTTCTCAGGTGTTTGGCGAGATCATGGACCTTGGGATTGATTTCCGGATTGAACACCACTTGGGTCAGTCCCTCTCGATCTCTTAGATCGACAAAAAGGACGCCGCCGTGGTCTCTAACCCCGGCAACCCAGCCAAATAAGACTACCTCCTTATTCTTATCGGAGGCCGTTAGTTCGTTGTTATGGTGGCTACGCTTGAGTTCGGTGATAAATTGAGACATCTTCTCAAGTTAGCCGTAGGTAAAAGTCAGGGTCAAGCGGATTTAAACCCATCCTATTGACCGCTTCTCTGGCCTATGCTACCCCCTCCCCCCCAAGTCGCGAAGGAGAATACTATGGCTACCGTATATTATGACAAAGACGCCGATCCCAAATACCTACAAGGTAAGACTATTGCCATCTTCGGCTTTGGTTCCCAGGGTCATGCCCACGCCCTCAATCTGAAGGATTCGGGTCTCAACGTCATCGTGTCGTTAAAACCCGACTCTGCCTCCGTGGCCAAGGCCCAGAACTCAGGCCTAAAGGTCGTTACCGATGCTGCCGCTGCCGCCAAAGAAGCCGACTTGGCCATGATCGTTATTCCTGACGAATCTCAAAAGGACCTTTATGAAAAGGTTCTGGAACCCAATCTAAAAAAAGGCGCGGCCTTATTATTTGCCCACGGATTCAACATTCATTTCAAACGCATTAAACCCCGCGCCGATCTCGATGTTATCTTAATCGCACCAAAGGGCCCCGGCCATTTGGTGCGGGACCAATATTTAGAGGGAAAAGGTGTTCCTTGCCTCATCGCCGTGGAACAAAACGCTTCGGGAAAGGCTAAAGAGATAGGTCTGGCTTATTCGCAAGGCATTGGCGGTTCTAGAGCCGGAGTCATCGAGACCACTTTTAAAGAAGAATGTGAAACCGATTTATTCGGGGAACAGGTCGTTCTATGTGGCGGCCTCACCTCATTGATTCAACAGGGCTTTGAGACTTTGGTCGAGGCGGGTTATCAACCTGAAGTGGCTTATTTTGAATGCCTTCATGAAGTAAAACTAATCGTCGATTTAATTTTTACCGGTGGAATTGCCAATATGCGCTATTCCATTTCCGATACGGCCGAATACGGTGACGTCACCCGAGGACCCCGGGTAGTGGATGGCCATGCTCGAGAACAGATGAAGAAAATATTGGGCGAAATCCAGTCCGGAGAATTCGCTAAGGAATACATCGCTGAGATCGAAGCAGGTCGTCCGAATTTTACCCGGTTGCGGAAAGCCGGTGAAAACCATCCCGTAGAAAAAGTCGGCAAAGTCCTCCGTGGGATGATGCCTTGGCTGGGTGGCCCCTTAGACCGATCGAAAAGATAATTTTTCCCACACTAATCAAAAATAAACTTAAGGGGGACCGTTAAGCCCCCCCTAAGCCCCTTGGGACCCAATCCCGTGGAGGTACCATACCCTTTTGGTTCCTTACCCGACTCCGTCCCCTAAAGGACGGCGGCACGGCCCTGCCACCAAGATGAGTCCTAGGTTACCCATTAGACAACCCTGCCCAGAACCTTGATAACCTGATGGGGAACTTGCTCCATACTTAAGTAGGGATACAAAAATGGGGCCAAATAAAATTTTTATTATTTTTCAGTAACTTAGACTATGGTGGCCAGAAGCCTGCTGAGATGAGGCCTGTCTGGTAACGATTGGTTACGGTAATAAGACAAAGGAAAACGAGGCCTCGATGACGTCGGATTCGGTGAAGGTGGCATCAGGTCCGATCCCAAAGCGAAAGGCCGTGTTGATATTTTGCTCAATGGTGATGGCAATATTGGCAATGGCCGCCACGGCCGAGTTGGCATCAATTTCTAAAATGCCATTTACCACGCCACCTAAGACGGGCAGCACGGTTATACTCAAGGATTGCAGCAATTGCACCACCGTCAAATCAAACCAAAGCTGGATTTTATCTACGAGGAATAAATTATGCGTCACCTCTTGTCCAAAGAAAGCTAAGCCATTGATGTCTTCAATCCGAACGGTGGAAGTCTGATCGCTCAGGAAGCGAAAGGGAATTCTCAACAATGTGCCTAGCAGCGGTAAATTGAATAAATAACTGCCTTCTACAACAATGGAATGGTTCACCAGGTTTTGTGTCACCACCGGATCGTTCTGCGCCTCGGGAGGTATTTCCGAGACCGACAATACCCGATAATTAAAATCTAGGGTCTGGTAAATTCCTTCCGGCAATATGGCCGCTCCCAAATTGGGGAGGGCTTGATCCACGATGACACCATTTTGAACCAATCGCAGGATCGCAACGCCAGGCCCTTCGACACCCGGACTAACCTGATCATCAAAGTTGAGATTTTCAATGACCATCCGCACTTCATCGATTTCGATTCCGCCCAAATTTAAACTGAGAAATTTTATCGGATAAACCTTAGAAAATTTCAGGTTATTTCCTTCCGTGACACTTGTGGCGGGATTGACGGCCACTTCCGTAAAACCTGGTGTAGGCCGCGTCGCCGGGTTTAACGAATTGCCTCCACTGGAATCGGACCCAAAAATGCCCGATCCGGTACTGCCGACCACATCGGAAGCTCCAGGAATACCCCCACCACAAGCGGATAGAATGCTCCCCAATATCAAACCCAAAATAGACCAAAATCGAATCATTGTTTTTTTTCCTGTCCTAAAATTCATCCCTTGATCCCCAGTATTTCATCTAACCCCCATGAGGCCCCAGCCCATGGTATTTTAACAAGCGAGAGAGTTGTGGCCGGGGGACTCCTAGATGCTTGGCCGATTCCCCTACTTTTCCTTCTTTGAGGGCCAAGACACGCACGATTTCTTCGCGCTCAAAACGCCGCTTGGCCTCACTTAAATTTAATTCCCCGCGATCAATGGCACCACTCAATTTTTCACCCTTTTCGGGAGAAACATTTTTATTTGGCTCCATTTTCTTTAGCCACTCTTTAAACTCCGGTTTTTGCGCCAGAGCCTCGGTCCCGATATGCTCACCTGAAGAAAAAATACAGATATGATAAATCAAGTTTTCCAACTCTCTGACGTTTCCGTTCCATGGGTATATCTGCAATAAGCTCAAGCAATGTGGATCTAACTTTACCAAGGGGGTAGAATTCTCTTTGGCAAATTTTTTCAGAAAATGATGGGCTAAAAACGGGATATCTTCAGTCCGGTCTCTTAACGGTGGTATGAAGATTTCAGCGACGCTGAGCCGATAAAACAAATCTTCAC
>JAJFLL010000105.1 GCA_021772695.1 Deltaproteobacteria bacterium | reverse complement strand
CACGGGAAGTTTTTCAATGCGGTAGCGATGCAAAATTTCTTTGGCTTCGTCGATGGTCACCTTTTCAGAAACCGTCACCACTTTCTGGGTCATGACCTCACTGATGGGTTGGTCGAGATTTTTTTCAAAACGAATGTCTCGATTGGTCAAGATACCCACCAACTTCTTACCTTCCGTAATGGGTACCCCCGAGATACCGTTGGCCAACATGAGTTGAATGGCTTCTGAAAGTCTTTCGGTTGGAGGCATCGTAAAGGGGTTCAAAATCATGCCGCTCTCACTCTTCTTCACCCGCTGAACCTCTAGGGCCTGGTCATCGATGGACATGTTTTTATGAATGATGCCGATGCCGCCTTGCTGCGCCATGACCACGGCGGCCTGGGCCATGGTCACGGTGTCCATGGCGGCGGAAACGAAGGGTACATTGAGTTGGATTTGCCGGGTCAATTGGGTGCTTAATTCACAGTCTCTGGGAAGGACGGCGCTCTTGCCCGGCAGCAGTAAAACGTCGTCAAAAGTGAGGGCAGTTTCGATTATTTTAGCCGACATGGAGGGTCTTTAATCAAGAGGTTTGGGCCGGTCAAGGCCTTTCTAGAATTTTGACGAATATCAAGAAGATACAAAAAAACCCCGATCGGGGGTTAACCCGATCGGGGTAAAATTTTGTTTGGCTCAAAGGCCTTAGATCTTGCGGTAACGCAAGGCCAGCACGGTGCCAACGCCGAAGGCCAAGAGGAGCAAGGGCAGATAGTCCTGCAAGGGCCCTTGGCTAGAGGCCAGAGGATTTAAGGCACAGTTTCCGCAACCGGCACGGATGGTGTCGAAGGGATTTCCCGAACCGGTGACACAGATGCCTCCTGGAGGCGGAGGCAGGGCCGCACAGGTACATTCACCGAGGGTTCCCGGGGCGTTACAGATGCCACCTTCACCGCAGGCTTGATTGTCGGTGCCATCGCACTCTTCTCCGGCCGCGGCTTGAATGATGCCGTCACCGCAGGCGGTACACTCGGCGGCGGTACCGGCGTCACGGCATTGTTCATCGGTGATGGCCACACCGGTGGGGCTTAGGCCCGCATCACCGAGGTCGGCGGAGTCATCACAAGTCTCGGGGTCTTGAACCAGACCATCGCCACACACTTGGGGGGCCCAACAGTCGATATCACATCCGGGAATCGGGGCTCCCGTATCTTCACGGCAACCGTTCGGATCACCGGGTACCACGCCGGTACATCCGGCAGGACAACAACCGTCCGCATCGGGTGAACAAGCCGTGATGGGATCGTTCATGCAGCTGGCGGGTCCGATTTCAGCGGGCACACAAACATCTGCGGTACAACGGTCATTGTCATCGCAGAGCAAGGAACCGAAGTCAGGGTTAAAACAAAGATTCGGATTGGGATTGGCAGGAGGGCCACAAGGTAAACCGGGGATGACCTGACAGTCCACGGAGTTATCGCAGGTCTCGCCAGCACCCGGCTCACAAATGCCGTTGTCAATGGTCACGCCATTGGCGGTGGGTTCGCACATGTAACAGGCGATTCCTAGATCATCGACGGCATTGGGACCCAGCGCATCGCTCACATAGTTACAACCCAAGGGCAAATCACCCGGGGAAACCGGGATCATATCGTTACAAAATCCGGTGGTACAACCGGTACCATCATCACAGACGTTGTCGTCGGGCAAACATTGGTTAACGGATCCAGGTACCACTTGACAGGTGAAGCAGGATGGGCACGGAGGTCCTAAGTTAGGGTCAAAACAATCAGCGTCAGTTTGACAAGGACCGGTCGGTCCGCAAAATTGACCTTGGGCCTCACTAATGCGTGGGTTGGTGACCAGGCTGATCACCAGTGCTCCAAGAAATAAAAAAGTTATTAACGATAGTTTCTTCATGATTCCCTCTCCCTTTCCAAGGGTTATTGGTCGCTAGGCCCAGTAGCAGGCCGATCGGCGACAAATTCAGTTTTTTTGGAGTGCCGAAACAGGTAGGAGTATGGAAAATTCTCCGGTGTCACCGAAAAATTTTCAATACCAAAACTTCCCCTAGCCTTCCGGACTCATTTTTGAGTTATTTAGGTCCACGAATTACCATTTTGTCACATTTTGGGAATTAAGCGAAAAAAGTCAAGAATTATTGATAGTTAAAAAATATGGCCCTTTCCTTTTCCATCCTCAAAATCCTGGGAATCTTAAGCCTGACAGGCTTCAGTCTTTTTCACCTTTTCCCGCAAAGCACCCTGGGACTTCGCTCCTGGGTCGATCGGGGCCTCTTATCCCTCTTCGCTGGCATGGCCTTTTTCACGCTTTTCTTTCTCTGGGCCCAAGGGATTTTGGGCCTGCCGATTCGAGGGCTTAGTTTAATCGGTGTTTTCTGCCTGGTCCTTATTTCAGGACTGATACCCGGTATGTTGAGGAGAAAACGTCGGCAAACCACACCATCTCCACAGCCACCGGGCTCTTCCCCTGCAGGGGAAATCTGGGTGGCCTTGGGATTGCTCCTTATCTTTTCCCTGGCCCTCTGGGTACGTTTGCAAAATGGTATGGAATTTCCCGACAAACTTTTGGATTCCGACCCCTATCGCCATCACATTCGCACGGTGGGAGTTTTAGCATCAGGACACCTCTCCCCCTTCGAGCCCTATCAGATCGGCCAAGTCCCCATCTTCGAACTTCAAGGCTGCTATATATTTGCCGCCATCCTTGGCATAGCCGGTGGCATTAAGGCTTGGGATATCTGGATGTGGGGTGGGCAAATCTTTGGGGCCCTCAGTGTGCTCGGCGCATACTTGCTCGCCAAATGGGGCCTGCAAGAGGTTTTACAGCGGGACTTAGGGCAAAGCTCTGTTGATGGCATTCCCATCACCAAAAAGACCACCCTGAGTAGCGAACGGGCCGGCAGCTATCTGGGACTAATCACCGCCCTGCTGTTGGCGGCTTCACCGGTACACATATTAAGAACCAACGGCGGATTTTCTGAGGCCTTTGCCATCGCCTTAATGGGACCCACTCTACTCTATTACTTGCGTGCCCTACAAAAGTTGAGGTGGAGCGACTTTGTTTGGTTCGGCGTATATTATACCGCCTTGGCCCTCATCAACCCGGTACCGGCGGTCTTTCTCGTTCCATTTCTTGCCATTCACAGCCTTTATATTCTGGTTCGTTACCGTTCCGGCCGTAGCTTGGCCGGTATCGCCGTGGCCGCCTTGATCTTCGCGAGCTCTTTCATGATTTGGAATGTGAAATTTTTGGCCGTACCTTTAGGTGCCGGGGCCCAAGCCACTAGTTTGGCAGGCACTCAAGGCATGCAAAAAGGTATCGGTCGAGGGAAGAATTTCTCGGAACAATTTCAACTAGGCCTTCAAACATTTCGGCGGGAAATCACCCGAAACGTGGGGCTTATTCACCTTCAGCGCCCCATGCAACGTGGTTTCTTTCGAATCTTTGGCCTGGTGAAATCTAAAACCAAATTATTTCTCGATTGGACTTGGGTATTGCTCACTTGGGTCGGCGCTATCTTATTGCTGCGCGATCCGAAAACGAAGCGCTGGCGTTTCGGACTCAATGAAAGTTTTTTCTTTTTTTCCTTAAGCGTCTTTTACCTGGTGCTCTTTTTGATCCCCTTCGGCTTTATTTCTTTTACCTCAAAATACTACCGCTACATCCTGCCCCTATCTTTTAGTGCCTCCTTACTGCTGGCCTATGGAGCGTGGCGACTTGTCATCGCATGGGGCAAGAAGGCTCGACAATGGCGAATGGGTTTGGCCCTATGCATCCTCCTGGCCTTGGCGCTGAGTTTCGAGGCCAGGACTTGGGGGCATTGGGAACTGGACTGCAGCCCGGAAGAATATGCGGCTGCTCATTGGATTAATTCCCATACCGACCCTGACGCCATTCTTATTGCCAATTGGTATACGGGAGACTTTCTGAGATCCTTGACGAAACGGCGAGTGTTGATCAGCGATTATCCGCGAATCGAAGTGAGAGAGGCCCTCAAAAGGCATCCTTTAGCTTTACCGATTTTACCCAGAAGTCCCACCAAGGTGTGGGAATATGTGGCCGAGCACCCTGGAGACTATTATGTGGTTTCGGCCAAGTGGGGTCCCTTTGGAGATTACGCAAACCACCCCAATTTTACCTTGCTACAGTCCTTTGGTTCGGACCCCAAGACCCGCTCGCAAATATTTCGTGTGGAACGCAATCCATGAGCTGATTTGGTGAGAAATTAATAAGAAATTTAATTGGAACTGATGGGCGCACTCTCAGTTTTATTGGGAGTCCCCGCCTGAGTCAATGCCAAGAGCAATAGTTGATCCCGGGCGGCAGTTTGGACGGCAGGAATCACTTCGGCACCTTCTTTAGTCAAAGCCTCCAGAATCTTTCGGGCCGATTCCACTTGTCCCGTATTTTCCATTAGGCGCGCCATCCCGAGGCGGCCATAATCTTTAAAAGGGTTTTCGGGATCGTCGGCCATACCCTGATAAATGACCATGGCCTCCTGAGATTTACCCGCATTGGCCAAGGCATCGGCATAGGACCACTGGCCGGGGTATCTTAAAACCTGGGATTTTGCCTGGGCCGCCAAGTGAAAATATTCGGCGGCCTTAGTCCAATCCTCATCTTTGGCGTATATTCCACCAATTTGCATCGCCACCACCTCTTTCAAATCTAGTGGTGGATTCTTGTCTAATAGGTCTTGCCAGGTGGAAAGCGCTTCTTCAGGAGGAGCCACCAAGGCTTCTTGATATAGAGCGGCGAAATCATGGACCCGATTACTTTGTTGGTAGAGAAATATACCGTAGGCGACGAAACCCAATACGGCCACGCCCACCAAAATAATCAATTTATTGCGATGCACCATGAAGTAACGAACCAGGTGATCGAAAAAGGAAATAAATTCATCGGGGCCTTTGGCCTTTTTCTTTGGAGGACGGTTGTACTGCGCCACAGTTTTAGATCCTTTCTATTTCGCTTCAGTGCCGAAGGGTATGGGATACAACTGGCTTAGCATAAATTTTTGCTTCACTTGGCCGTTGCTTACCACAATGTCTAATTCGGAACAAAATTCACTCAAGGTTTGCAAACAAAGTCCACAGGGAATCGGAAGC
>JAJFLL010000104.1 GCA_021772695.1 Deltaproteobacteria bacterium | reverse complement strand
ATAGAGGTTTGAGCCGGGCTATCCATTGCGATAATGAATTTGCAGCTGCCGCGTCGCCTTCGGAACCGGGCGTTAAGACCCGAGTGAGGAACAAACGACAGTGAAACTTTTGAGCCATTCGGGATGCCGCTTGCAAGGCCTCCCAAGCGACCTCCGTTTCATCGACTCCCACCATCACCTTTAAAGGTTTGGCAAGCAGTCCAGGGTCATCCATGGGTTTCCACAAAGAACGCCTGTTGATGGATTTAGGCTGGGAATCTTCAATAAGCTGCTCTGAGAAGTGATCGTCAGAATAGATATCATCATTCTGTGAAGGTCTCTGTTCTCGCCCCTGTGAAAGCTGGGGTTTGAGCTCAGCATGCCCACCACCTTCTACTGCGAAGGGTGCGCCCACACGCGAAACTTTTTCAAGAGTTTTGCTGGGATTAAACCGATACTTATCAAATCTAAACGTACGTGGAATCATATAAAACCATCAATTTAGATTGGAACCATAAAATAAAACGGTATCCTTTGCTACCTCCAATACGTTGACTTCGCCTAGCTCAACAAATATCCACTAAAGCCAATGAAGGCATTTTGGACCAAGTCTCTTCTTACGGTCATGATTCTCACCTATTGCAGTTGTGTCACCAAGCAAGCCCCTCCCACTCGAGACCAATGCCAGATCAGGCAAAGCCGGGCCCAAAATCTTGGAGATCATGTGGATCCTGCCATGGATGCTTGGCTTTGCCCATAGGAGCAACCGTACAAAACCCTATGCTTTCCATTGTTTTCGTTTTCAGGTAAAACCAAAAATACTTATCCTTCAGGAGGTTTTATGAAAGCGAAGCGCATCATCCCCGCCATCCTTGTTACCTTCATCTTTGTCTTTATCTTTGAATGGGTCCTACACGGCATCTTATTAAAAGGAATGTATGAGGCCACACCGCAATTGTGGCGTCCGCAAGCGGTTATGCCCCAATACATGCCCTTCCTAGGCCTGGGACAATTTCTTTTCACGGTATTTTTGGGTTTATTATTCGTCAAAGGTTACGAAGGTCGCGGCATAGGCGAAGGCCTGCGCTTCGGATTATTGGTCGGCTTGCTTTTGGCACCCATCAATCTGGTCTGGTATGCTATTCAACCCTTAGCCCCTACCCTAATTGCTTATTGGATCATCGGCAGCATCATCGAAATGTTAATCGCAGGGGCCATTTTGGCCGCCATCTGTCGACCCAAATCAGCCATGACATAAGCTTGGTAATTTAAATTTTATTGCCCCATTTTAGCCATGCGTTGGGTCATTTCTTCTGGAGAGACGTCTTCGATATGGGTGGCAATATTCCAAATATGGCCGAAGGGGTCGCTCAAAACGCCGGAACGATCCCCATAAAATTGGTCCGCCACTTCGCGCACGGTTTTGGCCCCTGCCGCCACGGCACCTTTCGCTACCTCATCGACATTGTTCACATAGATACTCAAGATGACGGGCGAGCCCCCGAGAGTTTGAGGACTTTTATTTCCACAATCGGGCATCTCTTCAGCAAGCATCAATACAGAATCGCCCAATTGTAATTCGGCATGCATAATCTTTCCGTCTGGTCCGGGCATGCGCATCCTTTCTTCAAAACCAAAAATCTTGGTATAGAATTCGATGGCCTGAACGGCGCCCTGGACTGCAAGATAGGGGGACAATCGGGAATAGTTTTCAGGAATGGCTTGGACCGAGGGCATATCACTCTCCTTTTTAAAAAATGGAACGCAATAATGACTCTATCTATGGTGTATTTCAAGCTCTTTGGCGGTATTTCTAAGTACCCAAGCAATGCCTTCGTTTCTGACAAGATTTGAGGATGCAGAATTAATTTAACATCCCAAACCAACGCGACTAGAATACCGAAAACGCCCCATGCACGCAAAACCATGGAAAGGAACCTTATGGAAAATTCCGCCACCCTGACCGTTGGAGGGTACCTGGCAAAACGCCTCGAACAATTGGGAGTTACTCATTACTTTGCGATCCCAGGGGATTACAATTTAACGCTACTTGATGAAATGTTGAAAAATGACCAATTGAAAATGATTGGCTGCTGCAACGAACTCAACGCCGGTTACGCCGCCGATGGCTATGCCAGAGCGAAGGGAGTGTCTGCAGTGGTCGTCACTTACACGGTTGGTGCGTTAAGTCTGATCAACGCCATCGCAGGAGCCTACGCGGAAAATCTGCCCGTCATTGCCATTTCGGGTGGCCCCAACACCAATTCCGAAATGGAAAATGAGATTTTACACCATACGCTGGGGGAATCACGCCTGAAATATATGCGAGATATCTATGAAAAAATTACCGTAGACTCGGTCATCATCAAACACGTAGCCGATGCTCCCTTACAGATCGACCAAGCCATTGAGCGGGCCCTGAAATTCCGAAAACCGGTCTACATTGAGATTGCCTGCAATATTGCAAATTTAGACACGGCAACTCCGGCAAACCATCAATTTAACTACGACTCCCTGAGCGATCCAGACACACTGAAAGAGGCTATTCGCCACGCCAGTGATTTTCTCAATCAAGCCACCAAGCCTACGCTGGTTGCCGGGGTGCAATTGCGCCAAGCAGGTGCCATCGCAGCCTTTAACGAATTGATCACCGCCTCTGGCTATGCGGTGGCCAGCATGCCGAATGCCAAGGGGTTCGTTTCGGAACAATACCCCAACTACATGGGCATCTATTGGGGCCCCGTTTCTTGGCCTGCCTGCGGGGAAATTGTAGAATCGAGTGACGCTTACCTCTTCGCGGGTCCCACTTTTACCGACTACACCACTACCGGTTATTCGGCGCTCATCAACAAAAGTAAACTCGTTCAGGTCGAACCCAATTTTGTCAGGGTGGCCGGCAAAACATACCACTACGTTTTCATGAAGGAATTCTTACAGGGTCTCGCCAAAAATATTCAGAAAAACAGCACCTCACTAGATACCTTTAAACGCATTAGAGGAGAAGCCCCCCCGCCTTTGGTATCCAACGCACCCGATGAGGCACCCTTGACGAATCGATACCTTTTTTCTCAAATTCAGAAAATGTTAAGTTCCGACTCCGCCTTAATTGCCGAAACCGGAGACAGCTGGTTTAATTCTATGCGCTTAAAACTTCCGGAACACTGCGGTTTTGAGATCCAGATCCAATACGGTTCCATTGGTTGGTCCATCGGCGCTAGCCTAGGTTATGCCCTGGGCGCACCGAAGCAACGTGTGATCACCTTAGTGGGAGACGGTTCTTTCCAAATGACGGCTCAAGAAATTTCCACCATGATCCGTTATGGAATCAACCCTATCATCTTTCTCATTAATAATAAGGGCTACGCCATCGAGGTTGAAATTCATGACGGCATCTATAATCAAATCAAAAATTGGAATTACCACCAATTGGTTGAAGTCTTCAGTGCCGGTGAAGGTAACGCTTGGCACACCAATGTCAAAACCGAGGGACAGCTCCATGAGGCTATCGATAAGGCCTTAAAACACGATGGGCTTTGCTTTATCGAAGTACACTTGGACCCCAATGATTGTAACAAGAACTTGCTGGAATGGGGGACCCGTGTTGCACACAACAATAGTCGCCCTCCACTGCCGACCAAATAAAGGTATCTTTAAAAGGATTTATCCAAATGATATTTGGTCAGTACCTTTTTGATGCGATTCTGCGGTGCGTCTTCCCGGTAACACATCTTGACCTGTGGCAAGGCGGAATCCGTTTTGCGCACCACCGTCTCAGGGTCAATCTGCAATACCCTTAGAGCATCTCCGATACCTTCACGTTGGGAGGGCGAGGCTTGCAAATACCGCCATTTTAATTGTTCTCCGATGGCTTCAAGCCGTTGCATCCGAGTGGGGTCCTGAGTCTTTTTGGCCTCAGAGGCATAAAGAGACAAGGTGACGATGTAAGCACCGTTAATCTTGGCCGCCCCGTCCTTTTGCACTAGTCCTGCCGCTTGCATCACCACTTCTATGGGAGCACCGGAGAAACGGCTCTCTCCTTGAAGGTAAGATAGCAACACCTGAACCTTGCGAGTCTTGATGATTTCTGATTCTGAGGTGATTGCACCGCCATGGTTATTTCCCAAATGATAAAGCAAGGCTGCACCCTGCTCCTGCCGCAGAGTGCCGTCTTCATGAAAGAGACGCCTGGCCCAATCGTTTAGGGGTTGGTCCACTGCAACCAGAAATGCCGCGCCCTTTTGGATTTGTTCCAGGTTAGAATTTGCAATGATGTCATTGATTTTCCCATCGCTAAGGTCGAATTTCTGTTGAATCGTTTTAATATCAGATTCTTGCATGGCTGCGGCAAGACCCTTTTCCATATAACCCTGGGAAACCGTGGATTCCAATACACCCAAATCTAGTTCCTGATAGGATTTTGGATCGGTGGGCGGGTAAAAACCCGGGGTGGTCAATATTTGGGGCAGGCTTTGCCGCATATATTCTCGAATTTCCATGGAGGTTTTGGAATCTTCCTGCAAGATGCGAGTCTTGATACTCTCGTTGTCGGTGGCTACGGCCCACTCGATGGCATCAGGGGCCAGTTCCCGGCAGGTCGCGCGCACCCCTTTGATGGCCAGCGGCACCAATAAAAAGTCCCAACCGTCAAGTTCGTAGACATGTTCGTCGTATATCTCGTCGGTAATTCTTTGATTGACCCATGCATTGTAATCGCTGCCACCGAATAACCATTTCACGCCATAGTTCAAGACCATCACTCCGAGAAATCCCCGCCCCAAAGCTCCTACCGGAACTTTCTTTAGAGAGGTGGCCAAAACCGAATTAGCCAGGGCTCGGGTGGTCATCGCCTTGATCACCTGTGTTTGGGCCGCTTTCTTCCACAACACCGGGGCAAAGGCGCCGCCGGCCAAGGCGGCGTAATAGCCGTATTTCCGAATGGGGTTGTCTGGGGCCAAAAATAGTCCCGTTGTCTTATCGAAGGCCCAACCTGCTAACAATGCATTACCGGCCACCCGCAGGCCGGCCATTGGCACCGGCTTGAGTGCAGGAATGCGTCGTACCAACTTCCCCCAAAGCCATTTTCCGCCAAGGTAATTCACATAACCGGCGAAAAGGACTTCGAGGCGAGCCTCCCAACCCCTTTCTTCCCGAGTTTTGTCTTGGCAATTCTCACCAGCCTTTTCATTTCCCAATAAATTTTTGGTCAGGGTGCACGCATCGGTCAATTCCGTTGAAGTGACTTGGCCTTCGCTTGGGTCTTGCCCATAGGCGCCCGTGTATATCTGCATGGAATGGGTTTGTGGGTCGATGGTGGCTGCGCAGACAAAATCTTGGGCCAGACTTTCATACCGCAATTCATAGGTAGGTTCCAGATCATCGGGATTGATCAACTGGGTCTTTGCCAAGGAGAAAGGCATCAGGGGAAGATCGCCCGTTTTCTGTTGTACCTTATCCATGAGTTGCTTTTGGCAATAATCAGAAAAAAATTGGATGCTCGGAGATTGCAATACTTCTTCACGCAATAATTCTGGACTGACGGAACTATCCACGCAGGTTTGGGATTTTTCTTCCCGGCCTCCCACCAATTCCTTGAATAGGGAGCAACCATCGCTCATTTCCAGGTGCCCCTCCCCTTGCAAGGTTTGGGTGTCTGAGATGCCCGCCCGAATCACCATCTCATGATTATTCAAACTGACATGGGCTCCACAAAAAAAACTTTCCGCAGGGTCCCGGTAGACAATTTCAAAATTTCCGTCATTGGGTTCACG
>JAJFLL010000103.1 GCA_021772695.1 Deltaproteobacteria bacterium | reverse complement strand
GTTAATTCGGTAAAAACGCTGCCCCGGGGTCATTACGATGTGCAAATTGCCTTTGGAAATAAGACTTCGGTGAAGAAAGAAAAAATCTGGGTGGTCACCAACACCACTCGAATCTTAGACGTGTTAAATCCCAAATAATTTAAGCCAATAAATCTTTGACGAGGGCGATGTATTTTTTCATGGCGTCGTTTTCGCTGGTTCCCTCAAGCTTGGCCCAGGCATCATATTTGGCACGGCCCTTCATGTCTAACATGCCGGGACGTTTGCCGCTCACGTCTCCCTCCGTGCCCTGTTTATACAGGGCGTAGAGTTTGAGCAGCTTGTCAGTATCGAGGCTATCGAGGGCGCGAATATCTTTTTGGGCCTTTTTGAAATCTTCGGGCAATCCCATGGTGGTCTCCTTTCGAGGTAGCTTTATGGAAACTTACCATGATCGGAGGGACCCAGCAATTTAGATGTAATTGGAAGGATCTACCGCTTCACCTTCCCGCCGTACTTCATAATGCAGATGGGGACCAGTAGAGCGGCCCGTGTTTCCTACCTCACTAATCACTTGTCCCTGTTTCACCCATTCTCCCTCATCCACCAATAATGTGGAATTGTGTCCGTAGAGAGTGGTGATTTGATCGCCATGGGTCAGTACCAAGGTCAGTCCGTAGCCGGATTTGCGACCGGCGAACAGAACCTTTCCCTTGGCGGGTGCTACTACGGGGGTACCGATGGGTGCAGCGATGTCGAGGCCGTTGTGCATTTTGAGGCGACGACCCCAATATCGAAACCCAAATTCACTGGTGATGGTGCCCTCGCATGGAATCAATTCAGGTGGATTAGCCTTGATACCCAAGGCCTCTTCGACCCAGGGGTCGGGGACCAATAGTTCCGCATGGGCCTGAGAAATTTCTTCAAAAGCACAGTGGTGGGGAATGCCGGCTTCTCCCACTCGCAGGGTTAAAGAGATGCCAATAAATAAGAGACTCGCGAACCAACGTTTCATGAAATTTACCTTTCTTTCCTACCAGGACTTAAGAGATCAGACCCCATGGCCTTATTAGGAAAGCAAGGGCTGTGCCAATCTGTACATAAATACAATAATATGAAATGATTGAATAAATTATGTGGATCTAGAATTAATTACAGTTTTTGCACTGCACAAAGTGGGAAATAGGAGCCCTATTTTTCCGAAAATTACAGAAATGGGGAAGATAGGAGGCCCCAAAGAGGCCCACCTTATTAAATGATTTTAGGGGTCCGAGAGACTGTGGACCGGCCAATTAGAATTAAATTTTGTTAGGACCCTAAAAAAAAATTCCCCGGTGCCTGAAAAATTCGGGCAACCGGGGAGATCTCTACATTAATATTTTAGGTTTATCGGTTCCGTCGAAACCGCAGACCACCCAAGAGGGCCAAGGCCAAAGCGAACATACCGCCAGCGCTTGAAGTTCCTGCCATGGAAGTCATGAGGCTACAACCTCCTGAAGCGGATCCAGGAAGGTCATTTTCATTGAGGCCACCCTGGTCGTCACCGTTATCTTCATTATCTTGATCTTCGGCGGGAACCACCACGAAGCGTATAGCCACTTCACCGTTTTGAAAAAAGCCTTTGGCCTTTTCAGAAATTACGATGGGCGCATCTACTTCAGCATTTTCGTCGGCCGGTTCGTGGATGACGGCTAGGCTACCTTCAGGGGCCACCAAGACGATTTCGGATTCGTGGTCCACATCAAGAGGTTTGATGTCGCCGTCGAGGTGCACGACCAATTCGGATTGATAAATTCCGAAAACGTCGGGTTCCTTCAATTTCACGATAAAGGCATCACCATCCTTTCGCAGACTGAAAGGGATATTCAATTGGGATTTCACCACATTTTCATTGATGAGCAGTTCTTGGAAAAAGGAGACCTGCAAGGTGCTTTCCAATAATTCCTCAAGTTGCAATTCCGACTCACTGCCTAGTTCTGTAAATAGAACTTGAACTTCATCGGCTCGGTTTTCGCTTACGGTCAGTTCCAAATAATGATCGGCTCCCAGCACAGTGGGGTCCGAAGCCGGTGGCTGAATTTCATCCAAGGCCATGGCGCCGGGGGTACAGATTAAAAAAGCAAATAGGGTTAAAAAATAGGAATTTAATATACGTTTCATAACAGATCCGTCCTTCAATAATTTAACGAGTGCAAAATTTGCGGAGTACTAGGTTTAAAGGGCGGGCCTTTTAAGCAGGATGCTTCAGGAATATCCAAGAAGGATGCCAAAAGAAAAACGTATTGATTTGATTAAATAATATGATTCGATGGCCTCAAATTCTGGGGGGTGAGGCGGTCAAATTAGAAATTTTATGAAATGAGAAAATCCCCCTACGAGATTTAGTACCACCACCAGTCGTTGGGTTCCCAATCGGGATAGCCATACCAATAGGGGTCGGCACCGAAGGACGGAAATTGATCGCCAACGGGATAAGGGTAGGGAACATAACTGATATTCATTTGTGCGGCCTTTTTGGGGTCCATCACCTCTGACAAGGGTTGGTTGGCCTTGGCCACGAACTCATTGGCGGCCTTGTCGAGTTTTTCGGCCTCGGGATCTATATTGAGTTCCTGCTGGCTACGGGCTCCGGCCGCCACATCCTTTTTTCTCGCGACGGGATCGACGGCCTGAATGCGTTTTGCCGCTGCATCTTCCTTAGCCGCATAGGCCTTGCCCAGTGAATAGGTATAGTTGGGATTTCTCGCCAGGATGTCTAGGGCCTTGGGGTGTTGCAACATGATATTGAAGGCCTTGCGGGTTTCTTCGGGATAACTTTTTATGAGGTCGGTAAATTTTTTATTGGCCTCTTGGCTTATGGCCACGATGTTTTTCAATAAATCATATTGATTGCGAGCCAATAGGGAGGCCGGCTTCCGAATTTCTTTGGGATAGCCTTTGACCAATTGGTTGATTTGCTTGGACGTCTTGGGGCCGCCGGCCGTTAATTCCAATACCAATTTTGGAAACCGAATCACTTGATAGACATCTTTTTGCATGGATTCTGGTTGTCCCTGCAGTAATTTTTTCAATTGGGCGATGGCATCGATTTGAATGGACTTCACCTCGACCAAGAGATTTTGATGCAAAGAGATTTCGAGGGCGGCCTGCCTGACTTCTTTGGGATAGGCCATCAGGGCTTCAGCACCTGGCGGTGGCGCAGGCTGACTTTCTGCAGCAAAGCCTAGGGGTGCTGAGGAAAAACTCATGATTAGAATGAAAGCTAAATACCGGAAAGTGACTTTGCAAATTTTTAACACAACTACCTCGCTAATATGGATTTGCCGGACTATAAACGTACCTGAGGGAAGCCCCAAGGAAAAATTAATGAGAAGATTGAAGTCAAGATCAGGTTAGAGTTAAGGTTCACTTTCTAAATTTCACGAAAATCCATTGATCGAGCAATTGACCTGCCTTGAAGACGGATTTTTTTAGACAGGCCTCTCGTTCAAAACCCACCTTTTCTAAGACACGAATGCTGGCCTTGTTGGGTGAAAAAATGCCGGCCTGAATGCGTTCGATCGGGAGTTGGTCGAAACCCCAATCCGTCAAGGCCGCCACCGCTTCGGTAGCCAGTCCCTGACTCCAAAAGGGTTCCCCAAGCCAATATCCCAACTCGGCGGTTTTTTGATAGACGTCATTTAATACTTGTAGAGAGGCGCCGCCGATGGCTTCCGTAGAATATTCCACGGCGAAATGGTGTTGGTTGGGATCTGCGTTGCAATGACCCAACCACCATTTGGCGTCTTTTTCGGTGTAGGGATGGGGAAAAATCTCTCTGAGACCCATCCATACCTTTCGGTTGTTGGCATAACGAACCAGGGGTTCCCAGTCCCGTGGTTTCCATTTCCGTAGGGTGAGTCGGGGAGTTTTAATAGTGGTCACCACAGTTTCTTAACCTAAAAATATCGATAATGGCCAATGATCTTGTAGGCAAAGAGGATGTCTTCCTGCTGCGCCCCGGCTCCGATATTGTGCACCACCAATGGGCGTATACCGTCGCTGCTTTTTTGGTCACTGACCAATCCAATATGGTGCAAGCCGTTGGGTAAAAGCCAAGCCACAACATCGCCCGACAGATAAGCTTGAGGGTCGTGGCTGATAGGCTGAGACTTACCCATTCGTTTTAAAAAAGTCATCAGGTTGGGCACCCGGCGATGATCGATGTTGCGATCCGTTGTATTGAGCCCCCAGATCTTGGGATATTTTGCAAAATTTCTTTTCATGTCTTCGTGGACCAAAACTTGAAGATCAACTCCGGCCTTGCGAAACGCTCGGATCACCACGTCGGTGCAAACCCCCCGTGATAGCGGCACATCCCCCATGGGAAAAGCCATGGTAGAATATGCGGGATCATAGCGTAGCGTGACCCCCACCTGCTCTTTGGCGCCAATAATCATTTTTTGCAGTAAAGGATTGCCGGAGTTTTGGGCCAACGCAAGGGGGTTGCAGAAAAAGAAAGCCAGAATCATGCAGGAAAGGAAGCGTTTCATGGGGACCTGATACGTAATAAAAAGTCAAAAGGGTTTGTTGGAGCGCTTCACAACTAGAGTTTTGGGGAGGCCGCCGCAGGGTTTGGGACCTGTTGGGAAGTGGGAGTACCCATGAGTTTTTGCTGTAAGTAGGGAGTCAAAACTGCCTTAAGGATATCGCTACCCGTTTCTAAAAGCGTAGACCATGGGTCTGTAGACTCTTTGAAGGAGCGCAGGGGTGGCATCGTGTTTTGAGGCCAACTAATAGTCATTACCAATCCCGCGGCAAAGGCGATGCCGGTAGAGGAAAGGGGATGTTCCTGCGTGATCGAATTTATACCGAGCGCGCCTACCTTGCTGGGTTTTAATTGTTTCAAACTTCCCTTCAAGGCATCTAGGGCGACCCGGGCTTGCCGGGACAACCATTCTTGTTCGGTTTTAGGCCTGAGCGGCTCTTTCTTCGGCATCATGTCCATATCGATTCTGTTGGCGGGCCATTTCCTGGCTCCATTTTTCTTTGCGAGTTTTTATTTGATGGCGCTCTTTAATTTTAATGGCGCCTAGCAAAACGACACCTAGAAAAATCCATAAACCTGCACCGGTGACCAAGAATCCCAACCAAGGACGATGGCCCAAGGCCTGGCCTAAACCGATAGCAGCACCATAACTCAGAAAGACCAAGGCGATCAAAATCAGACCTGCCACCACCACCACCGCGAGCGGAAATAATGCCAAGCCCCAGAGACCTTGTTTGACCGCCAATTGCAGGCGATCCCGTTGGCTTTCCAGATAAAGTGATAGATAGGTAGAAACCTCACCGAGGCGTTCTGTTAATTCTTGGAATCCCTCTGCCGATTCAGCCTTCGGGGCTTGGGTAGACGTCTCCGTACTTTCTGAAGGACGGTCTGATTCAATGTTCATGGAGGACCTTTAACGACGCCGGAAAATCATCCCGACCAAAAATCCAAGTCCCACGGCAATCAATAGTGCCTGCAGGGGATTATCTCGAATTCGGCTTTCCAAATTCTGTTCCATGGATTTGGCTTTTTCAATGCCTTGATCGTAATACTCTCCCGCGTTTTCCTTGAGGACACCCATGGTGTCATTGGCGATATCACGGGTAATGCGACCCAGTTCTTGGACGTCTCGACCGAGATGCGTGGCCTTTTCACGAAATTGTGCGGAATGTTCTTTTAACTTGGGCTCAGCCTTAGCTGCCATAGCTACCTCCGATTTTTAGTGATGGGATAGACAACCTTATAAGGATACGGGGCCAGGTGTGGGCCCGTCAAGGAAGCGTGAAAAAAAGCCAAGGCAGATAAAAAAATCCCCCTGCAAACTTCAGAGAATCCAATGACGGGAGATAGATCCCCAGGTTTGCAGGGGGTGTTTGATACCATGTTATCGCAAGGATAATGCCAAAGGCGGAAAGAAAGTGACTTGATATAACTGATTAAAATAATTGATGTTTTTTAATAATTATTCATGGGGGTGAAAGCTAAGCATTGTCTGATCTGTGTGGGCATTGGTGAGGGTAGGCTAAGGCCTCTAAATGATTGTGGAAATCCCTCCCCATCCGTTTGCAGCCCTTTTGCCCGGTTTAGACACCTTTAAGGTCGGCGTTTTTCTAAAATTTTGGCGGCCCGCCAGCGATGGGGTGTGTCCCAGTGAAAGGCACCGCCGCGTTCGGGACGGTTCAAAAAGATATTGAGGAGGAAATTTCCCTGGCCAAGATCCACGTAGGGCTTGCCGCCACGAATTCCGGTATTCACTTCGGGAATGCGAATCAGACTAAATTGTTCGGCCCCACCTTGTTCGTGGAGTGAAAGAATGAGTTCGCGATTGTGTACCAGCCAATCGTCGCCCGTTCGATTAAATTTTACTTTATCTAAATAGAAAAAATCCTCCCCTCCTAGGACTCCCCGTAATTTTTCACGTTTCTCTTTTGGAAAATGTGCGGTCAAGGGCAGCGGATCTCTGGAGCTAGGGGTTTTACCGGCAAAGTTCCCTCCCAGCAGGGGAAAAAAGCCACGCACGTAATCCCAAATCATCAGGTCTACCCAAATGGAACCGCTACCTCGCAAATGATGGGCCAATAGGGGGCCGGCATCTAAATTGGTGACTGTAGTTTTGACCGTGTCACCAAATAATATACGTCGAATTTCCAATTCCTTGAGATCCTCCACCTGCATCTTTCCCGAAACCATGGCGATATCGGTTTTGATGGCCTTGGCAAAAGGTTGGTTTTGGTAGGTTTTATTACTTAGGTCCGGTTGGTGAATAAATTGGGAGCCATCGATCTTGAAACCTAATTGAATGGGGTTATTGGGATGATCGGGATTGACCAGGTGGATTCCATCATCGGAAAAATCAATTTTAAAACATCCCGATGCGGTGATGTCAGACAACTTGGGTCCGAGGCCGAAGGGCCCTATCCCGATAAGACCGTCTTCTTGCTGGGCGGTGGGTTCCAGATGTTTCATGAGGTCTTGCCAATCGAAGGAAGCGCGCTTGAGATCCAGTCGCCCGCTCAAAGTTCCCTTGGTTTCCGGTTCCATTTCAAACTCGATATGACCTTCCTCCAACATGGCCATGCCCTTGGGGATCTTGAAGACACCGTCGGTTTCGAATTCCACATGGGGTAGGTCCAAGGTAACCTTTCCAGTGTAACTGGCTTTTTCTTTAGTTTTTCCGAAGGGAGCTTGGCTTGGATTGATAATAGAGAGGTTGATGTTGCCGGTGATATCGCGCACCTTGGTACCGTTTTCTTTTGTGGTGAAGACGATTTTTTTGAAAAGACGATTCTGCAGGGCCGCTTGATCAATACTTCCGGAAAGATCCAATTTTACATCGATGATGGAGCGGTCGCCCTTAAATTCACTTTTAATGTCGATATTCCTTAAATGACTGCTGCCTTCCAAGTGAATTTGGGTGGCTTGTTTTGAACTTCCCTCTTTTTCTTTCATGACGAAATCCATATTGCCTTTCGAAATGAGATGGGGAATCGAGACGCCTAGACGATGGGGAAGCATTTCGTATTTACTTTGTATCTGGGCCACCTTGAATAGAAACCCGTTGCCGTTTCTGGGGTAGTTTCCCTTGCGACACTGCTGATCTGCCGAGGGAGTCCCGTTATGATTATTCTCGATGTCTTGTTGTAAAATTTTCATTCCCTCGGCTTCAGAAAACTTTTTACTGACACATTTACTGCTCTTGTTTTCTTGGATTTTAAAAGATTGGTGAACCTTCACTTTGGGAATTCGAAATTGGTCGGCCACGAAATCCATGGTTTGTGGAAGAGCAGCTTTGAGCCCTTTACCTTTCATCTCGGTGATGACCATGTTCCATTTGGGATCCCGGCACATCTCGGGGTGGCCATCCTGGGTAAAGGTCGAACAGGCTTGGGCGCGCATTTTTCTTTCCTGCTGCTGTTTCTGACCACCGAATAAAGTGGGAGGATGCACAAAGGAAAAATGGATTTTTCCAATATGGGCTTCTTCGGCCCCTAAATCGAGATCGCCGTCCAAGGTTTTGATACTTAGGCCCTTGGCGTGGACTCCATTCAACTCAATCTTGTAGGGAGGTCGTGTCCAGGGGTTGATTCCATCCCAACCGGGGATGGATGGCATGTCGATGACCAACTCGTCTATAAACAGTTCCTTACCCTTGAGCCTCACTTGGTCGAGGGCGAAGTCGGGATCAAAAAGTTTTAACGGTTTGATGACAAGTTTCAATCCGACCTGGGCCTCGGTAATTTTTTTTGAGCTGTCCTGGGGGTCCGTGACTTCAAGGGGACGGATAAAATATTGCAATCGAATATCGGTGCTTGCGTCCACCCGTACCTTGCCCACCGGTAAATCGATGGTGGTGGGGCGCATATTGAAGTGTACCGTGCCGTAGGGAGGATTCTTCATGGTGGCCAGGCGGGACGGATCTTTGAGTAAATCGGTGAAGATCCAATCGATGATGGTGCCGCGTTTTCTTCCGATGGCATGATCGCCGAAGATGCGGCGTTCCTGATTAATTTTTATCACCTTTCGAGGGTCTTCTGGAATGCCGGTTCTGCCGATGGGCACTTCACATCGTTGGGGATTCCCCTGGGAGATATGCTCGTCGCACGCCTTGGCTCGTCTCTCGTTGGTTTGAACTATCTCAAGATATTTTTTGGGTAAGGGTAAGCGACACAGTCCTTGTTTGAATCTGCCGTGTCTTTCAGTGCAGGCCTTTTTTTGTTCGCTTAAATACTTTGTATCATTCCAGCCATTCTTGCGGGGCAAAAGGCTGCTCCCTGTTTCGACCCACTGAGAAATATATTCGGAGTTAGGGTTATAATAGGGAGCGTAGTGTTTCAGGATTCCCCCCCGCTCCGAATCGAAGAGTGGAGAAAAGAATTCGAGCAGATCGCCGAAGCGGCGCGGCATGGTATTGTATCGAATGCCAAATTTCTCAAAATAATTTCCATTGGGTTTCGTTAGGCCCATGGTGGGTAAAAAGGCCCAAAGCAGTAACTTGCCCTTTCCGCCAGCCACCTGGGGAACAAAATCTAAAAATTCCATGCCTCCACGACCGACCGCAATAGGCAGGTGTTGGTTGTGTACCGGGTTAAAACCGATCATCCAGTCACGATGGCCGTCCGGAGGTGGGGCTGCGATGGAGTGAAAAGGAGTGGCGAGGGGGTCATTGGTTTCCAGAGGATTTTCATAATCAAAGTCGCCGCCCTCTGCAGAACGCACCGCCTGAGTGCCCTTAAAACTGCGATCAAAATCCATGGTGGGTCCATCGATAGCCGAAAATCCTTCGATCTCTACACCGGAGGCATGCTTAATAGTGGGGGAGTAGTTTACGATGAACCGAGTGATCAGACTTTCCTTTTTTCCTTGGATGGGGCGAACTTCGCCGTGGATCCTGGCCCGGGTGTCCTTGGGCACTACAAGGTTGGGCTTTGGTTCGTGATTAGCCTTAGGCGCGTATTCTGAAAAACGCATCAACGGTAACCCACGATTTACGGATACCTGGTATAGGTCTAGATCTAAGGATTGGACTTGATTGAGGATGTGATAAATGGATTCCCACCAATTTTGGCCCCTGGTGCCCAAGAGGGGGTTGGCGCCCAGTACTTGCTGAAAAACCGCATAGTCCTTGGCATCAAGGGGCACATCTTGAATGTTCAGCGGTGGTGGCGCCGATTCAAAATCAGCGGGCAGACCGTATTCGGTCCAATCAATGGGGTTTTGTGTCAGAATCGACGGCTTGGGCAGCGGTTCAAGTTGCAGGGGCTGCATGAGTTGTGGATTCTTTAAGACGAACTGCGAGGATCCAAGGGCCTGCCATCCGGTGACCGGTTTGCTAAAGCCCATAGGGCCTGGGGCTCCTAAAAAACTCGAGCTGGGCCATGGGTCGGGTTGCGGTATACCTAAGGCATCGTCTATGGCCTTGCGAAGTTTGGGAGAAGTCATCGCTCGGCCCCCGTATTCACTTGGTTCCATAAGGGGGCACACCAATCGCTTTGCCGACATTCTTCTATTAAATAATCTTCCTCGCGGTTACGAAAACCCTGGGGTGCCCAGGGCTGGTTATTATAAAAAAGTTGCACTCGAAGTTCGTAGGGGTCGGCACTGATGGGAATCCCTTCATAATGAGCCGAACTTAAGTGGCCCGGTCGATAAATTTCTCCCAAACTGCCTAAATTGATCCAGGTTCGAAGATGACCTTGACCCAAAAGATAACCGCGAGCGACGTTGATATGGGTGAGCTTGGACCACTCCCAATGACTTTTTCGCAGTAAGGGTACACCATTGATTCTTCCCGCTGCGTCTAAGGGGTAGATATCTCCTTGCGGATCACCGGCCAGCAATACGGAACCATTGCCTTGCCATTTGGCCATGGGCTGGGACATATCCAGGTCAAAGTCTACTTTGAGTCGTCCGTCGATGCCCAAACTTTGGGTTCCGGGACGGAAGATGCGACGCACCTTGGGGGGTAAGTAAAGTTTTTGCGCGTTGAGTTTCCAATCCAAGCCCGAGATGTGTAAATCCTTTTCTTTGGGTTGGTAGGAAATCTCAAATTCTTGATCGGTTTTTTGATAAATTTCTATGGGTCCTTGTACCCATCCTGCATCGGATCCCTGTTCATTGAGGCTGATTTTAAATTCGGAAACACGAAGTTTTTTTAGTTCTTCTTCAATAGTTAATGCAGGAATTCTCAGAGCGATTTCCATTCCATTGAAGAGCAAATCCTTATCACCCAAGTCGGACCATTGGAACCTGGGAGCGGTTAAAAAAAGACCCAGGGACATAGGGCCTTCGGGATTTTTGGTGAAATCAAACCCGAAGTGGCCTGGGGCTAACAAAGGCGTCGAGGACTCTTTTCCCTGTGGGGTGCGCGAGGCCTCAATCTGACCTTGATAAGCATAATGATTAGGGGGAGAGGGTGAAACGGAGTTCAAGTCGAATTTAAATTGAAAATTGCTACCTTTAGGGTCTTCCCATTCGACGAGTGCCAGCATGGCTACTTGGTGCAGAAAATTTTCAATATCGAGGCTTTCCTCATTGACCAGCGGGAGATCAGTATTGCCTTGAAGGGATAATTTTTTACCTTGAGGTAATGCTATTTGAGCCTTCCATTGGGCTCGATTGAAGAAAAACCTTTTAAAGGGAGGCGTCTCAGTTTCGAAGTCGTGGTAGGGACCATCAAAAACCAAGTCTAGGGATTTGACGAGGTCTTTTCCGTTCGCATCACTTAATTTAAAGTTTTTAAGTTCAAAATAAATGTTGGGAGAGAGTTTTAGACCTTCCTTGGTATCGAGCACCTCAATCTTGGCCAAAACTTGGCCGCTTAATTCTTTGCCGTCTTGTAGATTCAGAAAAACATTCAAATTGAGGGTGCCCGACCAATTTTGGGTTTGGTAATTTTGGGTTAGGACCAGGCCGGATGGCAGCTCTTCACCTAAGGGTAGCAGTGT
>JAJFLL010000102.1 GCA_021772695.1 Deltaproteobacteria bacterium | reverse complement strand
TATATTCACCGAGAGCAGGAATGCGCTGTAATTCATGGAAAGCTCGGATGGCCACCATGGTGAAAAACCAAACCCATAGAGTTTGTTTGAATATTTTTCTTCGTTCAATAGGGTCAGGGTCGGGGTATTGAATCGGGCTATTTACTGTCATTGATTTTATTATCGGCCTTTTGCGGTTTGATCCGAGGATAGGGTGATTCTAATGGAAAATTCCTTTTTAATAAGACCCATAGAATCAAGCAAACAACAATCACGATGCCGCTGGTGATTTGCGCGGTCGAAATCGTATTACTAAAATAGACTCCCCTAGCCTCATCGCCTCGAAAAACCTCCAAGCCGGATCTGAAGATAGCATAGGTCATCAGGAAGGTCAGTGTAACTTGCCCCTTGAACTTATTTTTTGATTCGGTCCAGTAACAGATCAAGAAAATAAGCATGGAATAGGCCATGGCCCAAATTTGGGTAGGCCAAAGTCGCTGGCCCAAATGAAAATGGCCGGCATCGCTGGCCCCGTTGTTAAATACGATGAAGAGTAAGTATTCAAATTTATCAAAGGGGCTAGCCTTGCCGTAGCAGCATCCGGCCAATAGACACCCCAGGCGGACCATTAAAATAATGAAGGGACCGGCATAAAGACATAGATGATCGAGGTAGCGCAGCATATCTAACTTGCGCAATTTTAAGTATGCGATCCAGCCGGTTCCTAAGCCAATAAAGGCACCGTAACTGACAAAGCCGCCGCGCCATATTTGATAAATATGAGATGGGTTTTCTAGATAATAGGCCCATTCTTCTACGACCACATGGAAAAGCCGCCCCCCAATCACCGCCATAATGGTGCCGATAATGGCTAAATCAAGAACAGCGACTTGGGATAGCCCTCGCCGAGGTGCCATCTTATAAGCCACCGCAGTGGCCACTAAGGAAGCTAACATCAAGCTAAAGGCAAAGCTGGGTATGCTGAATTCGGGACTGTAATAGATAAATGGACTCATAAGGTATGATTTACGGCTTTTAGCCAGGGATCACAAATAAAAACTAAGCGTTTATTTCAGTAGGGGTATTTCGGCTTTTAGTATCAAAAAATAGGATGACTATGGCCAGATAAATGGCTCCGCAAGAGATGGCGATGTCGGCCACATTGAAGGAGGGCCAAACCAACAATAGGCTAAAGTCATTGCCGAATAGATCGAAATGGGCGGTTTTTTCCTGCCAATGGAACCGTAAAAAATCAATAACTGACCCACGATAGATTCGGTCTATTAAGTTTCCGATGGCGCCTCCCAAGATCAGTGCGAGGGGGATTTGAATACGGCGTTCTTGGGGTTTAGTTTTCACGTAAAGAACCGTTAATGCCACCAGCGCGACCAAGGTTACACCATAAAAAAACCATTCGCGATAATGGGAACTCCATTGGGAAAACATGCCGAAGGCAGCACCACGATTTCGAATATGGACAATTTCAAAATAGCCTTGAATGACTGTTATTTTTTCTCCGAACCTAACCTTGGAATGAATGATATATTTCGTCCATTGGTCCAAAAGAATAATGACAGGGGGAATGACCCAAAGGGGAAGGTATTTTTTCATTTCAGGGTTCTTATGCATTTTTTTCTTTGCTGACTAGTTTTTTCCTTAGGACAAACTGTGGCTATTCTAAGTTCGGGTCAGGACGTCGGAACACCTTTGACAAAGAGTGGAATATTGAAGGTTTTTGCCCACAGTAGTGGAGTGAAGTCGGCACCGTTCGCAGGAATTTCCTTCAGCGGGGACTACTTCTACCTGCAAACCGGAAATCTTTTCAGAGGCCCAGGCTTTTTCCGGAAGTTCATAGGTGACTACCACTTGGGAAACTCGAAAGAAATTAGGCCAAGTCATAGAATGATCTTGTAGAAATTTAATCCAATCTTTGTCGCCGGTGATCCTGATTTGGGCATCTCGAGGGTGTTTGATAATCTTTTTCTGTCGAGCCATTTCGAGACCTTTAAAAACCTCACCTCTTAACATCCGAATTTTATCTATTTCTAAGGCTAAATCCTGGGGAACCCTCCAATTCAGGTTTGGTTGCCAGGACTGATGATTACCAATATTTTCAACATGAAGATTGGAAATGAGGTGCGCCTCAGCTTCTTCGGCCATCGCGGGAAGGATAGGCTCTGAAAACAAGATTAATGTAGTTACGATATCAAAAAGAGTTGATTGCGCTGAGAATTTTTTAAAATCGCTGTGGTGGGAAAAATAAAGTTTATCCTTAATCACTTCTAAATAAAAGGAACTCAGTACGTTTGATATCCATTGGTGTAGCCGTTGGTAAACGTGATGTGTGCTCATTTCTTGGTAGGATTGAATGAGTATTAATTTTTGTTTTTCAAGATCGGCTAGGATCCAACGGTCCACAGGCTCGCGATTTTCATAGGGAACCCAATGTTGTTTTAGAGAAAAATCGTCGAGATTCCCAAGCAAATATCGAAGAGTGCGACGAAATTTTTGGTAAGAACCCTGGATTTGTACCGCTGTCGTAGAGTTAAGTTTAAAGTCTTTGTGTAAATCCGAAGCAGCGATCCATAGTCGCCATTCTTCAATCCCCGAATCTCCAAAATATTTTTTATAGGAATCGTTAGAGTCGGCCGCATCGGATTGTGCAAGACCATGAAGAATGACAAGGGGCCGTGGCCGCGGAGTTTCGGTAACCAAGCGGGCTATCAACCAGTATGGTAAAAACTTTATACCATCATTTCGATTCTCTAAAAAAAGGTCCGTGGATAAATTTTTAATATTTGAAGTTTGTTGACTTGAAGTCGCAGCGACCAGAATTGGCCATGAGGCAAAGGTATCTTCGGGTGCCTCAGGAATAAAAATACCTTCACCACCGGGTTTGCTAATGGGAGGATCCTTCAGTCCTTTTAAATCTTCGATGAGACTTTCTTTCTCGGACTCGGGTCGCCAGGACATGCGGCGTAGCTCATCAATGGCCCTGGATTTAAAATCCTTTGAAGATATATTGAAATAAAATCTTGGAATAGCCCGGAAAACAACGGGACTTCCGGATTCTTGACAATATGGATAAGGATAGGTGTGTTCTTCGCTTAATAAAAATGTGCCTGTTTCGCGCAATGCTTCTCCAATAGCATCTTGCTGTTCTAAGATTTTTTTACCTATCAAGGGGCTGAAACCGCAATCATCGGTAAAACAGCCTGCTTCGTCCACAGGGCAAGATATTTTTAGGTTTTGGCTGCGGCTCACTTCAAAATCTGCCTTATCCATACCAGGGGCTAAGGATAAAATTCCCGATCCTCTATCAAGGGGTATACGTTCGCTTTCAATGATGGGAATTGTTTGGTGGGTCAAGGGGTGGAGAGTGTCGCATTGGGTAAGGACTTTTCCAGGCAGTCGAGCAAGTAATCTGTCTTCACCTAAATTTAAAATTTTTCGAACATGATCAATCAGTCCTTCGGCAAAAATATATATTTTACCTTCTACTTCAGCCAACACGTAAGAAAAGTTACCCTTTATGGCTATTCCAGTTATGGCAGGAATGGTCCAGGGTGCAGGCACCCAAACAATTAAATATGCCTTTTGTTCGTTTAACAGCGGATGGATATCGGAGGATATTTTGGAAAGTGGAAATTTAAGAAAGTGACTGGTCCAAAGGTGATCACGGTATTCAATTTGGTCCTTTTCCAAAATGGTTTTTAATTTAGTGGACCATGGTACTGGTTTTGCAGCACGGTAAACTTGTCCTCCCTCACGCCATTTTTTAAATAGTTCGATGACTTGAGTGTGGAAGTCGATTTGACTTGTAGTGGGCCAAGGTTGGTTGGGCGCAACGAGGCTTAATTGGTTTAAAAGCGTCACTAGGCTAGGCGGTGCTTCTTGCAACCAGAGAGGATTGATTTGAGTCAATTGGCCCATGTTTTTTTGGCTTCTAAGTATAATATCTTTTAATACCCGGTTGATTAGGATGGTGTCGGGATGATTTGATTCGGGGTTCATGGGTAATTCGGAAATTCGCCGCCACGGTTTTTCGGAAGGATCAAGAATTGGATTTTGATATGGTTGCGGAACTTGGGCTTTATTGAGGGTTTGGGCGGATTCCAGGGGTTTCGAACGCAATGGAAACGATGTTTTCGGCAGGTTTAAAGTTTTGCGAAAAGGGGCTGCTCGGGCCATGGAGGGATACGCTATACATGCTCCAGAGCTTGTGTCAAACGCAGGAACTAATCACTAAAATTCAATGGGAATAGGGGAGGGGCTTTTAACGTGGACCTAAGACAAGCCATAAATTGGGTGCGGGGGATATCTCTGGCTCCGAACCTTTCTAAAAGGGGCGACATCATTTGAATGTCCATCCATTCGGCCCCGCGCCTTTTTAATTCATCGCAAACAAATATTAGTGTTTCTTTAGAGGCCGATGATTCCCAAAAAAACATGCTTTCCCCAGCGAACATTCCTCCCAAACTGACACCATACATACCACCTACCAACTGGCCCGCTGTATTATAACATTCGAAGCTGTGGGCATAACCAGCTTCATGAAATTTAATATAGGAACGTATGATATCGTCGGTAATCCAAGTCCCCTCGGAATTGCGTGTCAATCCTTCAGCACAGGCATGAATCACCTTGGAAAATTGTTGATCAATTTTAAAGTGAAAATTAAATTTTTTTCTCTCTCGTTGGTATCGCTTCGGAATCCGCAATTCAGAGAAATTTAATATGGCCCGATAAGGGGGTGCAAACCACAACAGGGGAAAATCTTCCGTAGGCCAAGGAAAAATGCCCTTTTGGTAGGCTAACTGCAAAGTGGGGATCTCAAGATCACCACCGATGGCCAATAGGCCTTCGGGTCCGGCCAAATCTACCCTGGGAAAACTCTTCACCACCATAGTGACTCCATTTAAAAACTCTGGCTAAGATTTACAAGGGTTTCGAGGCCTTTCAATTCCCGGTATGGGGCTTTTACAAGCATTCTCTTGGAGCTTTAATAAAATATCGAGTAATATTAAGCGGATGGAAAAAGACGATGAGACTGCCCTCTGGTATAAGGACGCCATCATATACGAACTGCATATTCGAACCTTTTTCGACAGCAATGGGGACGGAATCGGTGATTTCCCCGGCTTGACGCAAAAGTTGGATTATTTGCAGGATTTGGGCGTCACTGCCTTATGGCTTTTGCCTTTTTACCCATCTCCCCTCAAGGATGATGGCTATGATATTTCCGATTATACCGGGATCAACCCTGACTACGGTACCCTAAAAGAGTTTCGTCACTTTTTGAAAGTAGCCCACAGTAAGGGTTTTAAGGTCATTACAGAGTTGGTGCTCAATCATACCTCAGACCAACACCAGTGGTTTCAACGGGCCAGGCGAGCCCCTCCTGGATCACAGGAGAGAGACTTTTACGTTTGGACACAAGACCCCAATAAATTCCCGGATGTACGCATCATTTTTCCTGATTACGAATCGTCCAATTGGGCTTGGGATCCGGTGGCCAAGGCCTATTATTGGCATCGTTTTTTTTCGCATCAACCTGATTTAAATTTTGACAATCCGGTGGTGAGAAAGTCCATGTTGGATCTGGTTCATTTTTGGTTTCAACAAGGTGTGGATGGATTGCGCCTGGATGCCATTCCCTATCTTTACGAGCGCGAAGGAACCGACTGTGTCGGGTTGCCTGAAACCCATTCATT
>JAJFLL010000101.1 GCA_021772695.1 Deltaproteobacteria bacterium | reverse complement strand
TCTAGCCTGGGAATGTTGATGACCTCTTTTAGTCGCAGTTACGATTTTTTTTCCTATTATTACACCTTGGTGATCTCACCCATGTTTGTCTTTTCGGGAACTTTCTTTCCCTTGGAACCATTTCCCAAATGGGCTCAGGCTATGGCTCACCTGCTGCCTTTAACCTATTCGGTTAGAGTGGCACGCAATCTATTTATGGGAATATTTACCATAAGTGATGCCCTCATCCTTATTGCCATTACCTTATTGGGTCTAGTCCTGACCGTTTGGGCCACCCGTCGATTGGTTAGGCAAATCATGGTTTAGTTTTGGGGCACGGTCAAATGGCTAATCCCCTTTACAGATGGGCCTAAAACCCTTATGAGAATGAACATGGATCTCACTACTCTCGAAGCTTTAGTTCAAGAAAGTGTCGCACTGAAAGGCCCTGAACCTGGCTGGGAATTTCGTTTGCAGGCCTTGTTTCCCGAGCTAGTCAAATTACAAGAACCCTTGAAACGCTATACCTCCATTCAAATCGGTGGTCCCGCCGATGCCTTGGTTTTTCCAGAATCTGAAGAACAACTGGCCACCGTGCTTGGCTTCGCAAAAGAAAATCGAGTGCCTTGGATGATTCTTGGCTTAGGTAGTAATGTCTTGATCCGAGACGGGGGAATTCGCGGCATGGTATTGCGATTCACCAAGACATTAAATCAGTTCAATCTCATCGAAGAAACGGGCGAGACCGTTCGCCTTGAGGCTCAAGCGGGGGTGCCTTTACCCAAGATTGTCGAAATGGGAAAAAAACAGGGTTGGGTGGGGGTAGAACCCCTCTATGGTATTCCCGGTAGCGTCGGCGGCGCCCTGTACATGAATGCAGGCACCCGTGCGGGAGAAATCAAGTCGGTGGTTGAATCCATCAAGGTAATGTATCAAGACGGCACCATCGAGGTACTTCCCAAATCAAAACTCAAGTTTGAATACCGGCATGTGAAGTTACCCGCCCGGGGCATTATCCTTTCGGGTATCTTGGCCTTTTCGAAGGGTGACCCTAAAGAAGTTCAATCCCGATTGGCGGAAATTCAACAAAATCGTCGCGATACTCAACCACTCGACCAACCCAGCCTGGGAAGTGTCTTTAAAAATCCCGAAAAAGGCTTTGCGGCTCAGATGATCGAAGAGCTCGGATTGAAAGGTGTGCGCGTAGGCGGTGCTCGGATCAGCGACAAGCATGCCAATTTTATTATTAATGAAAGAGATGCCACTGCCAAAGACGTTCTGGCCTTAATTGGCTTAGTGAGAGATAAGGTAAGAGACGAAGTGGAGTTGCGCCTTGAACTAGAGGCCAAAGTTCTGGGAGAAGATGAGCCTTTATAAAGATAAAATCATCGGCGTCTTAATGGGAGGGCTTTCCAAAGAGCGGGAAATCTCCCTGAAGAGTGGTAATGCCGTGCTCGATGCCTTTATGACCCGAGGCTATGATGCGGTCCCAATCGATGTGGGTACCGACCTGGTAACCCAACTCAAGACTAAGGGCGTTGAGATTGCCTTTTTGGCCTTGCATGGTCGTTACGGCGAAGACGGCTGTGTTCAGGGATTGTTAGAGATATTGGGCATTCCCTATACGGGCTCCTCGGTTTTGGCCAGCTCATTGGCCATGGATAAATTCCTGACCAAAGAAATTGTCAAGCAGCTCGGTATTAAAGTGCCACGTGATTTCTTCTTTGAAGCCAACCGTCTTGATGCAACTGAGGGTCTAAAGGCAATGAACTTGAATTTTCCTGTTGTGGTCAAGCCTTCCCGAGAGGGTTCCACCATTGGTATTTCTATCGTTCGTGAACCGAATCAACTTAAGGCTGCCGTAGAGGCGGCTGCGCATCTCGACAGCCGGGTCCTGATTGAGGAATTCATCCCGGGCCGTGAACTCACCGTGGCGGTTTTGAATCAAGAACCCCTTCCCATCGTCGAAGTAGTTACCAAAAGTGGTTTTTATGATTTCGAAGCCAAATATCAGTCCAGTGATACCCAGTATTTTTGTCCGGCCGACCTGCCCGAGCCCATAACCAAGCGTCTTCAAGAAGATGCAGTGCGTCTTTGTGACCGCATGGGTTGCGAAGGGGTGGCCCGGGCCGACTTTATTTTGAATGAGGCAGAAGATGCTTATTTTCTTGAAGTGAATACCCTACCTGGAATGACGGCTTCTTCGTTGGTTCCCAAGGCCGCAAAGGCTGCGGGTATATCTTTTGCCGAATTGGTCGAGAAAATCTTGGCAAGTGCGAGGGTGAAGATTCAATGAAAAGAAAGAAAGGGATCTTTCGAAAAAAGAATATCAAAAGACAGGACCGCAAGCGGCGCTACCGTCTTTGGGGAAGGGCTGCCCTGGTTCTCGTCATCCTGGGTATGATGGCGGGGGGTGCCCGATTTGCGCTCAAAAATTTAGATCTCTTCTCCCTACAAAAGATTTTAGTTACAGGTGATCCAAAGACCATTTCCGAGACTCAGGTGCTTCAACGCATCCAAATTCCCCTTGGCACCAACCTGTATTCACTAGATTTGCCTAAAATTCGAAATCAGCTCAAAGGTAATGAGTTTTTTAAGAAAATTTCTGTACACCGACGGTGGCCACATACCTTGGTAGTACATATCGAGGAATACCAAACCGAATTTTTACTTTATACTACTCGTTATTATTACGTGGATCGAAGCGGAGTTATATTTAAAGACATCACCGATTCGCAAGATTCACGGGATTGGGTGATATTCACCGGCATCACCGAAGATGAACTGCTTTCGCGACCCAATAAGGTCAAGAAAACCTTGCAATCGGGTTTTCGCCTCAAGGAAGCTTACCTTAAAACCAAATTTGCCGAAGCCTTTGGGGTCAGTGAGATTCACTACGATAAAAATATTGGTTTTACCCTCTACCCAGAAAAGCAAAAATATAGTATTAAGTTTGGTTATCAGGACTTTGGAGAGAAGATCGAAAAATTATCGCAGGTTTTGGAGAAACTTCACCAAAATAAGGTGAAGTTTTCTTCCATCGACCTGAATTACCCGGGGAAGGTCTTGATGACCCTGTAGTGGCCCCCGGTTTAAAAATTTTCCTGGAAGGTTAGGCTATGGGTAGAAAAGACGACCTATTGGTCGGATTGGATATCGGTACTACCAAGGTTTGCGCCATCGTTGGAGAGGTTACCGAAGACGGTATCGATATCATCGGCATCGGGTCACATCCCAGCAAGGGGCTCCGCAAAGGGGTCGTCATCAATATCGAATCCACCGTAGAATCCATCAAACGGGCCATTAGTGAAGCCGAATTGGTCGCCGGTTGCGATATTACCTCGGTTTACGCCGGGATCGCCGGGGGGCATATCAAGGGAATCAATTCTCACGGTATTGTGGCCGTCAAAGACAAAGAAGTGAGTGAAAATGACCTGGTACGGGTGATTGACGCCGCCCAGGCGGTGGCCATTCCGCTCGATCGAGAATTGATCCACGTCATTCCCCAAGAATATATCATCGATGATCAAGACGGCATCAAAGAACCCTTGGGAATGTCAGGTGTGCGCTTGGAAGCGAAGGTCCATATCGTCACGGCGGCGGTCACCAGCGCCCAAAATATCGTAAAATGTGCCAACCGTTGCGGCTTGAACGTGAGCGATATCGTTTTACAGCCCCTGGCCAGTGCCGAGGCCGTCTTGACGCCCGATGAACGTGAACTGGGCGTTTGCTTGGTCGATATCGGGGGTGGCACCACCGATATCATCGTATTTTCCGAAGGCGCCGTGGTGCATACCTCAGTCCTGACCTTGGGCGGCAACCACATTACCAATGATGTGGCTGTGGGCTTACGAACCCCCGCAGCCGAGGCGGAACGCATCAAACAAAAATACGGTTGTTCCTTAAGTTCCATGGTCGGTCGCGATGAAACCATCGAAGTTCCCTCGGTGGGTGGGCGCAAGCCGCGGATCCTTTCCCGACAGATTCTATCGGAAATCATCGAGCCACGGGTTGAAGAGATCTTTACCTTGGTTCGCCAAGAAATGATCAAATCGGGCTATGAAGAGCGGATCGCCAGTG
>JAJFLL010000011.1 GCA_021772695.1 Deltaproteobacteria bacterium | reverse complement strand
CCAAGGTGAAAAAAAGGATGCCCAAGATTTCATGAATAAAAGAGCGCGGCTCGATTTTCGAAGAATTTTTTGCCATGGTTTTACAACGAGATGGGACGATCTTAATCGGCCTGTTTTCTTAAAAAGGTCGGGATGTCATATTCATCTTGGCCCCCATCCACCATCCCGATTTCAGCCACTAATTTTTTTAACTCACTGACCGGGGCTTGAGATCGATTCTCTAACATCTCAAACTGTTCTCCCGAACTAGAGACAAAACTGCGCTTGGATTCCGCAGCTTGGGCGTTTCTATACTGAGGCTCTCGCTGAGAACGGCTTTCACTGGGTTCTTCTGCCATTGGGGTTGCGGTTCGAATCACCTTACCGGCACTAGGTACCGTTGGAACCGTACCACCCATATTTTTATATTTGGGCAAGGTGGTGGCGGGAGCCACGGCAGCCCGTTTGGGTGTCTTGTTGAAACCTGTGGCGATGACGGTAACCCGCAAGCGGTCCTTTAGTTTTTCGTCGATCACCGCGCCAAAAATAATATTGGCCTCTTCATGGGCCTCTTGCTGCACCATCTTACTGGCCTCGTTGACCTCGAAGAGGGTCATATCGGCGGGTCCAGAGATATTGATGATGATTCCCGTGGCCCCGTTGATAGAAACATTCTCTAGCAGTGGTGAGCTGATGGCCTTTTGGGCCGCTTCCATGGCACGATTCTCGCCCTCCCCCACTCCGCTGCCCATCAGGGCCATCCCCATTTCTCCCATGATGGTCCGCACATCGGCGAAGTCCAGATTGATGAGACCCGGGATGGTGATCAAGTCACTGATCCCTTTGACCGCTTGCAACAGGACTTCATCGGCCTTCTTGAAGGTGTCCAACATGGGGGTGTCCTTACCAGCCACCGCCAAAAGTTTTTCATTGGGAATAGTGATCAGGGTGTCGACGTTTTCCCGAAGCTCTTCCACGCCCAACTCTGCATGACGGGAGCGCTTTTTCCCTTCAAAGGCGAAGGGTTTGGTCACGACCCCCACGGTCAAGGCACCCATCTCTTTGGCAATGCGAGCGATCACCGGCGCAGCTCCCGTACCCGTGCCACCTCCCATGCCGCAGGTGATAAAAACCAGGTCGGCGCTCGAAAGCACCTCGGCAATATGGGCTTCGTCTTCTTCGGCGGCCAATTTGCCCACTTCAGGGTTGGCGCCAGCCCCCAAGCCCTTGGTGGCCTGAGCCCCGATTTGTAATTTAATACTGGCCTGAGAATGCTTTAAGGCTTGAACGTCGGTATTGGCTGCAATGAATTCAACGCCCTCTAATTCCGATCGAATCATGGTGTTTACGGCATTGCCGCCGCCTCCACCCACACCGATCACTTTGATTTGAGCGTTTTGGCCGAGATTTTCTTCGAATTCAAACATGGGGGTCTCCTGGTCCGTAGAAATAAAGACTCAACCTTTTTAAGGTCTTGCCTTAAAAAATTAAATTTTTGCTTTAATTTGGACCTAGAAGCATTAGCCCCTGGAAAAGGCTAACACCGCAAAGAATATACGAATTCTTTGCAGAAGCAACCCAAAAAAGTCTAAGCGGAGCAATAATCATTCTGCAAATTAAAATGGATGGGCTATGGCTTATTTTTGGCTCGAAAAAGTTCAGCCCACAAGATCTGACTTTGCTACCAAGATGGCCCTTGCCAAATTTTTTGATAGAAATCGTGGCAATCGGCGAAATCTTATAAGGAGTGATTTCTGGAAACGATCGGAACCCCTAGCCTCTGGATCGGGTTCAGTATTTTTGTCTTTGCCATGTTGGCCTTAGACCTAGGGGTCTTTCACCGTAAGGCCCATGAAGTAAGGGTTCGCGAGGCTTTAGTCTGGACCCTGGTATGGATCTCCCTGGCCCTAATCTTCAATCTTGGCATTTTCTTTTGGTTCGGACGCCAACACGCCCTCGAATTTTTTACCGGCTATCTTATTGAAAAGGCCTTGTCTGTCGACAACCTCTTCGTCTTCATGGTGATTTTTTCGTACTTTCAAGTCCCCAAAGCCCTGCAACACCGTGTTTTGCTTTGGGGAATCTTGGGTGCCCTAATCTTACGGGCCCTATTCATCTTTCTTGGCGCGGTATTGATTCAAGAATTTCATTGGGTGCTCTATGTATTCGGTGCCTTTTTGGTCTTCACCGGCATCAAAATGTTGTTGCAAGGGGATTCCGAGGTACATCCCGAGAAAAATCCCATCCTCAAGGTTTTTTCGAAAATGGTTCCCATGGTGAAAGATTACCGCGGCACTCATTTCATGGTGAAAGAAGGGGGAAGGCGTTTGGCCACGCCATTACTGCTGGTACTGGTGGTCGTAGAGGGTACCGATATCGTCTTTGCGGTGGATTCTATTCCCGCCATTTTTGCCATTACCCGGGACCCCTTCATCGTATTCACCTCAAATATCTTTGCCATCTTGGGACTTCGCGCCCTCTACTTTGCCTTGGCCGGGGTGTTGGATCGCTTTCATTATCTCAAATACGGCCTGGGGTTGGTGTTGGCCTTTGTCGGGGTGAAAATGCTCATCGCCGAAATTTATCATTTTCCCATCACCGTCTCTCTCACCGTAATTGCTGCTTTACTGACGGGATCGGTGATCTTCTCGCTGGTCCGGCCGAGGGCAAAACCGGATTTACCTCGCCCCTAGGAAACCGAAAATCACATCTTCGTCCGGCTTTATATTTTGGGTGAGTAACGGTTATGTTTCAACTTTTTCAAAGACTCTAGGTCGGTTTGAACCAGCCAGCCGAGTCTTGCAGGAAAAAGGAACATAGAGCCTGGTTTGGCAATCCTCACACTCAAAGCGAGCCACCCCTAATCTGGGATCGCCGCATTCCATAAACTTGCCAATGGTCTGGTCTACAACATAGCGAAAGTAACCAAGATCCGACTGGTGCTGACGAGCATAGCTCTCCTGGAAATCTTCGTAATGGCCCCGCAGAACCCGACACAGGGGCGAGTCAAAGAAACCCCGGAAGCGAAATCGTCTGCCCATAGCTCCTCAGGGCAAGCAAAAGAGGGGCCGATAGTTTTGGAATTAATAACCTCCAATGACGCGCCCCCCCACATTTAAACTTATCGAATACCGGTGGATCAAAGTTAACTCGCGGGATTTAAGCGGCTTTACCTTTAGCGATCCGAGTAAGAGCTATCGTTCCGGCTCCTGGGCGGCCCTGGCTCTAAAAAAGGTCGGGAACACGTGGCAGAGCATGGTGCCGAGTAAGGAGATTCCCGTCATTTATAATATGATTCCGAAATAAGGGGGCGCATTTTCCGGGGGACGGAGGTTCAAAAAAAGGGGTTAATAGTTTTATTTCCGGTCGGCATTCATTTAGGAAAATTCAAAATCCCTTAAATTTTTAAAAAAAAATAAGAAAGGTATCTTGGCCTGCCCTTTGCTTTCCTTTGACTCATGGCCCGGATTCCAAGGCATCATATTCTTGGCGACGGCTCTGTCTTTCTTGTTTATTGGCAGTGCCATAATTGCGGGGAGCACCTCCGTCCCCATTGGGGATCAATCATATCCCCAAAACCGAAACCAAGATAAAAATGTGTAAATTAAACGAATATTCAAAAATTTTTAAATCCATAACTAATCAATATTATTATTTTTTTCCGGGCCCCCTCTTGGCTAAAAACACATCCCTTGCATTAGTACGCTATTGACGTACATCGGCTATCAGCGTATAAAAACTATGGAGATCATTGAAACTTCGATTTTTACTAAGGAACTAAAATTTAATGAGGTTCCTGAGGAAAACTACCGAGAATTGCAAATTCAACTTGTTGCAAACCCGGACTTCGGCACCCTCATTCAAGGGACGGGTGGGGCCCGAAAAATCAGAATGAAGGGGAAAAATGTCGGTAAAAGTGGCGGTTTCCGAATCATTTATTATTGGAAGAAAACAGCGCAGCAAATTTTCATGCTCTTGATTTACCCCAAGGCAAAAAAGGACGATTTGAATTTTGAACAAAAGAAAGTTCTAAAGAAATTTATTGAGACCATCTAATATGGAAAAAAATTTATTCGGAAAACTATTATCCAGTGCAAAGCAAGCTAAGGATATCTCCAAAGGGAAAGTTAGGCCATCCCGGCGATTTATTTTCAAACCTGAGGATATTGCCAAAATTCGAAAACAATTAAGCCTCTCCCAAAGTAAATTCGCCGAATTATTAAAAGTGCCCCCTTCAACTTTACAAAACTGGGAACAAGGACGAACTACCCCGGATGCCCCAGCCCAAACTCTGTTACTCATTGCCCATAAACATCCCAATGTTTTACGAGAAATCGCCGACGAGACAAATGTTGTTTATAAATCGACTGGTTCTTCTTATCGACTTTCAAAACGAGCTGCTTCGGTGAAAAGATCAAAATTGGGTTCTGGAAAATCAAGGAAGGTAGCGAAAAAAAGATCTGTTAAATAAAGACAATGTTCACACCACCACCCCTGGCAAGCCCTTTCTCCCTAACTCCTCATTCAAAAGTGGATTAAATCGCTAAGGGATGTCGGTTTAATAAATAAATTTTCATGCTTTTCAATTAGTTAGCCGGGCCCTCTCCACCAATAAAATCCCTTACAACCTTTTCCATTTTAAGCCGATACTCCACCCTATCAGGGCGCACTTTATTATCCGGAAAGGTTCGACAAATGCTGATCAAGCAAAGCGCCCCAAAACCATCCAACCTAGATACCGACCCTCAGCAATGCCTCCTCCCCCAAAATCAAACCCACCCAAGGCCTAGTGACTCGTTATATGGAACGCCGCCGCCCTATGTCGGGGACATGCTGCGGTCCATAGGGGAGGATTGCCGCGCTGGAAGATATAGGATTAGCACCTGCTTTACTTTTTTTCTTGGGTACCGATCATTTTCCTTGGCCCGCTACTCCCTGGCCCGCGCCATGGACAGGTGGCGTTAAATTTCGAAAATGATACCGAGTAGATTGAAGGCTAATCCGCCGATGAATAAATATTTAGCCCCTTCTTGGTTTAAGAGCGAATTGTTGAAGGCGGAGGTTTGACTATCCACCTTGATTAAAAACAAAAAAAAGAGAGGTGGATACGTGATTTTCTGGAAGGGGATCTCGAAAATGGATCAGTTCCATTCCTCGGTAAATGACCCAGTCTCCTAAATATTGATGTAGAGTCGTCTTTTTACCATCGACTTCAAAATGGATGGGCCAAGGTGAGGGGCCGTCTGGTTCTGGAAAATAGTCCAATAGCATTGAGATAACAAAAAGATGATTTTTGTTATCCATATGTTTGGGCAGGTAAGAATGCTCTAAATATCGGCGAGTAAAAACATACAGGGGCTGTAGTTTCATGCCGGTGATCCGATTCACGATATTCATTATTGCGTTTTGTATGAAGATAGCAATTTCTTCATTACTGCAAGAGAGGGAGCCCTTACCTTCTTTTTCGGGGGAAAGTGCCGCAAACCCATTGTGAAATAGAGATTGGTAGTACTTTTTTAAGGATTGCCGAGGGAGTAATGGAATGACAGCCGGCAAAAGGGCATATTTTTTTGCTGATAAACTTTGTCTTGCTTGGTCAATGATTGAATCCCAGTTTTCAAGGTCGAATCTTTTTTCTCCTGTTATCCGGGTTGGTTGAGTTTGTAGGATTTCCTTTCCTTTCCTTTTAGGGTGAGCCTTAGGTGATTGTCTCCCGCCAACTTGGCATAAAGTTGTGGGGTCAAGGTAACCTTCTAATATTATTAAATAATTTTCGTTGATAACAAACTCTTTCACATCAAGGTTGGAGGGATACCTACTTTTTTACCCCGTCATTCCTGCTCCTAATCATTTTCACCCTCGCATAGGACTATGTTCTCTTTAATACCTCCTCCAGGGGACTCTGTGCCTGATTTTATGAAATAATGAGAAGTTTAGGACTGCCTCTCCCCCACGGTGCCCGATGAATTTTTCCAAAGCACCTATAAAAAATCCAATTAAAATCAAAGTTTTAGATTTTTTCCCAGAATCGATTTCTGGCACGAATCTTGATTATCTAAGGGTCCGAAGGGTTCTATAGGCACAGGAGCATCCATGTCCATTACAGCACTTAATATGGTAATTTATTTTGGCGAAAAATTGTTCTACCCAATGGTCTCCGATTCCGGATTAGGCTCGGCGTTATCCGAAAATTCCCCGTCTCCCACAGCCAATTTTCACCAGACCTCCCCCACAACACCATCGGGAACAATTCCTGCAAGACCTAAGATTTTTTCTTCAGAATCCTTCGCCCAACAAATGGGCGTGGGGATTGAAGCGCTCAAAGACTTCGCCTTCCAATGCCATCGCCCGAATGAAATCCCCGGGGCGATCCAACATTTGAAGAACGCCGCCGAGTCTGCCCAAGGGGAGGACCTCAAGCAAATCATCGCCGCTTTGGATCAATTAGACACTTATTCCGAAATCATGGATCAGGTCCAAGATACCGGACTTCCTCCAGAGATCTTGGATCCAGTGTTGCAAACCTTGGCTTCGGCGGCCTTGAGCGGAAACGAAAATTTGGCCCTCCAGGCCCGGTCACAAGTGGCCCTATTGGGCCGTTACCAAGAACTGCTGGGCAAGCGCGAACAACTCACGGAATTTTTCGAGGCCGTTTACCCCCGCAGCATGCGGCAGGGACGCCGCAGTCCAGAAGAGCTTCAGGCCGACCCCTTT
>JAJFLL010000002.1 GCA_021772695.1 Deltaproteobacteria bacterium | reverse complement strand
GGGTCGCTCCCAGTGTCATGGTGCACCCGTTGATGGTGCACTTTAATATTACCGCAAGCGCCCTTGGGGCCTTGGTAGCCTTCTACTATTATGCATACTCTCCCATGCAGGTGGTGGTGGGCTTGCTCCTGGATCGTTTGGGTGGCAAAAAAATTCTTCCAGGAGCGGTGCTATTATGCGCCTTGGGATCTTACATATTTGGCAGTACCGACCACTATTGGACCGCCGCCGTGGGCCGTTTGATGATGGGGGTGGGATCGGCCTTCGCATTTGTCGGTGCCATTTACGTAGCCACCAATTGGTTTCCAGAAAAAAACTTTGCTTTGTTAAGTGGAACCACCACCATGCTGGGAATGTTGGGCGCCTTTCTCGGCCAAGGACCCACGGCTCTCATTGTACGCCACGCCGGGTGGCAACTCGCCTGGCTTGGCGCAGCGGGGGTCGGGATTTTACTGGCCATTCTAATACTGATCACAATTCCGGCTCGACCTTGGTGGGCGCAAAAAAAATTAAGCCAATCGGTGACAGCTAATTTTTTCCGCGTCATCAAAAATCCCCAAACTTGGTTGATTGGCCTGTATGGCGGCATGATCTATGTGCCTACCTCCACCTTTGCGGCCCTATGGGGAGTCCCGTTTATTATCACCAAATATCAAATTCCCCGGGTCGAGGCCGCTACCATCACCTCCATGATCTTTTTGGGGTGGATCATCGGAAGTCCGGTGGCAGGTTATTTTTCGGACCGATGGAAACGACGCAAACCTCTCATGGTGGTATCCTCGATCTTGGTCTTATTTTTTTCTCTGGCCGTTATCTATGTCCCTGGCCTGCCTCATTGGAGCCTATATGGCTTGATGTTGCTCATCGGGATTTGCTCCGGAGGTCAAGTGGTGTGCTTTGCGGCCGGCTACGAAAGCAACTCCCTCAATGCCAAGGGCTCATCCTTAGCGGTCACCAACATGTTGGTGATGAGCACGGCCGCCCTGTTCCAACCCCTGGTAGGTTGGCTCCTAGATGTCCACAATCCCGGGGTAGATTTGGTCGGAACCGCTCACTTGACCCTAGCTGACTTTAGTTTTGCCCTCATGGTGGTGCCGGTCAGCTTGGTTCTGGCCCTGGCCTTCGCCCTGGTCATTCGGGAGACCCATGGGAAAACTCCCACCGTTTAAGGAATATTCTTTTGAATTGGAATCCAGACGAATAAACTGTAAAAAGTTCTTCGCAAATTATGGGAAAAATCCAAGAAATCTTGACCAAATCCATGTCCCAGGCGGGTCAGCTGGTAGAAAAAGTCGCTAGTTCCATTTCTAAGGGTAAAAAGACGGCAAAACCCAAGAAAACCGGCATAACCGACGAATCGGGCGAAGACTTTGCGGCGATCCAATGGGATGAGCGCCACATTCACTCCCTGCTTTCCGGTGCAGAGCGGACCCAAGTCTTTCCCTTTATCCCGGGGTTAAATGGCAAAAAAAGTTTACACCTGACCCCGAGTGCCACTGACTACGTCTTTATGATGAAAAAGCGCGGTGCCGAAGATGTTGTTGAACTTGATGTAACCAAATCCTCGGTATCCTCAAAACCCTTAGAACCCAAGGAACATTCCTTTGCCCGCGGCGCCGTTGACAAACTCCCCTTTCAAAATCAATCCTTCGATTTCATTTTGTATCCTTCGGCATTGGCCTGGCGAGCCGATCTCCCCGCATTGATTCCAGAGATGAAACGATGTCTCAAAGACAACGGTCGTTTTGTACTTTCAACGGTGCATCCCTTTTTTGAATATCTCATGAATCCTCGGGGCGGATTTCGTAAAACGATCAGCGGCCTCTTTCAGGATTTTAAAAATAACGGTTTTTTTGTCGATGAACTCAGGGAAGCCACTCTGGATGAAACCCTCCGTATCGTTTCCCTTCCTACCCAACTCAATGACGAATTACGTAAATTTCACGGCATGCCCATTGTTTTGGTGATGCGAGGTATTTTACTCAGAAAACGGAGCAAGGCGTGAAAAAGGAGATCTTCCAGGCTCCCACCGGCGCAAAGTCTGAAGCCACCGCCAAGCCCAAATACGATAAAATCGAAGAAAAACTGCTCAATAAACTGCTCCGACTCCCCGTACTATCCCCACCCTTGGGCAATTACCTACCCATTAACAAGTCGGGTAAGACCTATTTTCTCAGTGGGCAATTGCCTTTGAAAGACGGTTCCCTTGGGTCCTTCAAAGGCCGCTTGGGTAAAGAGATCTCTATTGAAAACGGCCGGGCCGCCGCCCTGCAATGTACCCTGAATGCCTTGGCCTATTTAAAACAAGATTTGGGAAGTCTTGAAAAAGTGAAGCGCGTGGTCAAACTCACGGGCTTTGTTTCGGGAATGCCCGGATTCAGCCAACAACCTGAGGTGATCAATGGTGCCAGCGATCTGCTAGTCGATCTCTACGGTGAAAACGGCAAACACGCCCGTACCGCCGTAGGTGTCACGGACCTACCTTTCGGGGCCTGCGTCGAAATCGAATATATATTTGAAGTTAAGTAACCGCATCGGCTTTTCGCTTGCCGAAGATGTATTCGATCTTTCTCGCCAACGAAGCGATGTGAAAGGGCTTGGTCACGTAATCATCGGCGCCGAATTCCAAGGCCTGCCGACGATCCGATTGGGAATCTTTTGCCGACAGCATCAAGATCTGGATCGCTTCATCGGGAAATTCCGTGCGGATTTGACGACAGACCTCAATACCCGACATGCCGGGCATCATGATATCTAGGATGACCAATTGAGGATGAAACGAAGCAATGGCGCTTAGGGCCGATTTACCGTCTTCGGCAAGCTGGAGGTCGTATTCGGCGCCTTGGAGGAGACGCTCTAAGATCTTGCGAATTTGGGGGTCGTCATCGACGATTAGGACTTTCTTTTTACTCACGTGGGCCTCTCTCCTTGCGGTGCCTTGCCTTAGCACAATTGGGAATCGCTAAGAAAGTTCAAAAGCCACATGGCTATCTAATTGATATTTTTATTTTTTTTAACGTTTTTCTCGTTTAAAACCTTTGTAACGCACTGCATAAAACTTATCCTTGACTTCCCAAAGCCCCATGCCCCATAAGGCAAAAATCAAGGGTTTTGCTTGCATCAGGCGCCTCGGACGGAAGCCTATAAGAATATTAACTTGACCTATAATTATATATAATTTAAGCCTAATTTAAGTATTATTTAAGTTTATTTAGCCCGCCGACGACCTGGAAAAAAATAATTAGGCCCCTTGGACGATTGGAGAGGAGATGTCAAAGTCTTACCGCATAATTTCCTTCTTGTTTTGGTCCTTTATCTTATTTTTACCCTTCAAAGCCAATGCCGCTGAATCCGCCCTTGGCGGTGTAGAATTCAGTGGGCATGTCGATGTGGTCACCGGGTGGCAATACGATGACAACAATACCTTAGATTTCGGTAGTTGTAGTTTTGGCCTTGGCGGTCTCGGCTGCAATGCTGTGGATTCCATCGGCAGCGGTTATGGAGAGTTAGGCAATTTTCGTGGTTTAGGCACGCCCGGGCGTAGCACTTTTAATTTCTACCTCGACACCATGGAGCTCGATATCAATAAGAGCTTTGGCGAAAATATTCGGGTCCGTGCCGATATCGATTTTGGCCGCTTTCTCAGTGGCACTCCCAATACGGGCGGAGCCAACATCATTATCGAACAAGCCTATGTCACCACGGGCATTCCCATCGGTAACGGTGCAGAATTGGCCATAGGCCGATTTAATATCCCCATGGGTTACGAAAGTGTGGATCGTATTAATAACACGGCCATTTCTTTCTCGAACATCTTTCGCTACGTCAGACCCCATAACGTCACAGGATTAAAATTTTACTACGCCTTCTCTGAGTCGGTGGACTGGAGCCTATACGTCGTCAATAATCTTGCCGATTCCTTTAGCTTTGCGGCAGGAACCGACAGTGCCATTCCTTCGTACGGTACCCGCCTTGGATTGAACTGGGGCCCAGAGGATCGAAAATCCACCTTGGGCATCTCTTACGCGGGCGGGCCAGAAAACTTCGGCAATAATGCCCACCTCACCAATATCATCGACCTAGATTTCGTACTCGCTTTGACCGAACGTTTTAAATTGGCCGGGGAAGGTATTTATCGCCAGGACAACACCAATTTTATCACCCCCGCCGGCGTTTCCTTTATTGGCTTACCCAACAGCAAGGTTTACGGCGGCAACCTACTCTTCGCCTTTCAAGCCAACGACACTTGGGATTTTTGGTTTCGCTACGGTTACCTCCACGACGTGAACATGACCGGTGCCTATTCAGGTCTCGACCAACAAATTAATGATTTTACCATCGGGGCCGGTTACGAAATCATCGAGGGAGCCAAAGTAAAACTGGAATACCGATTGGACCTAAGACATTACGCCTCCACCCAATTGCCCGGGGTGGTCTTACCCGGAAGTTTGACCTCCCTTTCCAACGGGGTGGCCGCCGAATTTGGCTACGAGTTTTAAGGCAAGCCCTGCATTACCGGCAAATGCTTAAAGAATGGGCAGGGTTGTGGACTGAGGTAAGGAGTTCATTTCAGTAAGTATTTGTTTTTAAAAGGTTTATATTTGACCTATTGCGGCATGGGCCTTGCATTAATAGAGGTCAATTTTAACAGAATTATGAGTGGGTCTACGCAGCATTTCTCCCGGGGAAAGTCGTTGACACACTGCATAAGAACCCCTAATAAGCGGCGGGCTTTTCCCCGTTTTGGGGGGAAGCTAATCCAAAGGAAAAGAAGGAGATAGTAACATGAAACGATTGACCCTAGCGGTGAGCCTATTGGCCTTATCGCTGAGCGTGCCGGCCCATGCGGAGAATTCCGTGGCGGGTGGTATCGAATTCAGCGGTAACACCAGCATCCTCACTGGGTGGCAGTACGATGACGGCAGCGCAATTCCTGCTCTGGGCGGTGAATTTGCTCTGATTCGCGGGTTCCGTGCCCCCAGCCGAGATACTTTTAACTTTTACCTCGATCAATTCGAGTTGGATATCGACAAGTCCTTCGGTGAGAAGGTTCGCTTGCGTGCCGACTTAGACTTCGGTCGTTTTCTTTCGGGTAGCGGTCGCTCCACCGAAGGTGCCAACTTCGTCGTCGAACAGGCCTACTTGACCGTAGGTGTGTTGGGTGGTGAGTTCGCCATCGGTCGCTTCAACGCCCCCGTCGGATACTATGTGGTAGACCGGGCATTCAACCCGACCATTTCTTACTCTACCATCTATCAAGATCTGACCCCCACCAACATCACCGGTGCCAAACTCTATTGGGCCTTTTCTGACAGCATCGATTTTCAAGCCTACATCATGAACAATATGTTCGACTGCTTGCAACTCGGTGGACCATGTCTAACCGGTCCTCGGGTTCCCGGTGGTGGTGCCCCCAATGCCGACAGTGCCATTCCTTCCTGGGGAATGCGTCTCGGATATAACTTTGGGGAAGACGATACGGCCAGCACCATTGGTCTGTCCTACATGGGTGGGCCAGAACAAGGTACCAACGACCATCTTGATCACCTGATCGATTTAGACTTTGCCATTAAGGTAACCGAAAACCTCTTGGTTGCCGGTGAAGGGATCTATTACCAACGGAACAACCTGCCGGTTTTCTTCGGACTTCCCAACGGGAAGTACATGGGCGGACTCATCGTCCTCGATTGGCAGGCCTCTGAAATTTGGGATCTCTTCTTTAGTTATGGTTATGTCCATGACTTTCAAGGGGTGGTCACCGGTCTCGACCAACAAAAACAAAATTTCGTGGTGGGCTTTGGTTACCAAATTACCGATGGTGCCAAGTTCAAAATGGAATACCGGGCCGACTTGTTTCAATACGCTTCGACCCAAGGCGCGCAGGCCTTCTTGGCCCCCGCAGCCGCCATTGGTGACACCACTTCTTGGTCCCACGGCGTCGCTGGCGAATTTGCTTACACCTTCTAAGGTCTAAGTTATCGCTGCCGCGATTAGGTATTGGCCCCAGGTCCTCTAAGGAACTGGGGCCTTTTTTTATGCCCAAGCTTTAAACACCTGCCTGTCTTTTTGGCGCTCTCTTCAGGCCCTCCTGTCTCGCTCATGCAGACATCTTCCTGAAATAATTCATTATTTTTAAATTTTCACCATGGCATTCCCATTGCAAAACCTCTTGGGGCCAGGATGGGTACGCCAGCGAATGGGTTGAAAAGCAACAAATGTCCGAAATGGCGATAAAACTTGGCGGGTTAAGAAAAATTCTCTTCAATAGAAAGGAGACGATGACGTGAGCGGACCAGTACGTCGAGAAGTTCCGGCCTATCGCTTGGAACTCGGCGGAGGATATAGCCATGTGGCCCTGGGCAACGGTGGTCCGGAATTTTCCGGCGGACATTTTCAGGCTCGCCTAGGCCAAGATTTCATCGTGCATCCCCAACACAGTTTTTTTCTTGGCGGAGTCTTTCGTAACGCCTACCTCACAAGTCGCGATGCCGCAGAAGATCTTTCCATGGCCCACTTCGGATTAGAAGGTGGATACGAGGCCTACCTGGTACCGGATATGTTGAGCCTTTTTACCTTTGCCGGCATCGGCACCAATATTTTTTACTCCTTAAATATTCGCGACGGTGACGATTCTCGAACCGTTCCACTGGAAAATAACGCCGCCTTGGCCTTGACCTTGGGCGGAGGCATCAGTGTGGGCCGTGGAATCTTTGTGGTCAGTGGAGGCTTTGAACCTTCCTTTGGCCTCACCGCCCGTCCCGACATCGAATTTCCCTGGATCGAAGGTTACAACCCCATAGGTTATTATTTTAATTTTGCCCTAGATTTGGCCAGGATTGCAGCCGTAGGTGGAGCCAACTTCCCAGACCCCGATGCCGAACGCTTTGTCTCAGGCTTAGAATTCGGCGGCATGCTCGACGCCTCCTACACCCATAATTTCGGGTCACCTGAGAGCGGGGAAAATAGTCTGCGTATCTTTGATACGCGCAGTGACCGACCCATGTTTAACTTGGCGCAATTACATTTGGTGCGCGAAACCGATGCCGAAGTACCCTTCGGGTTCGGACTCGTCTTTGACGCGGGGGAAAATCCCAATGTCTCCGCAGCGGCCGATTCTTTCAGCGGCGATCATTTTGACTTTCAACAGTTGTGGGGAGAAATTCGTCTGCCCATCGGTAACGGATTGCGGTTGCGCGGTGGCAAGATCGCCACTCATATCGGTTATGAAGTGATCGAACCCACCAACAACCAGATCAGTCGTTCGTGGGGGTTTGGATTGGCGATTCCCTTCACCCACGGTGGATTGCTCGGAAAATATGCCCTCACCGATTCCCTAGAAATGAGCCTCGGTGTGGCCAACGGTTGGGACAATTTATATGGCCGGGAAACCGGACCCACGGCCCTCTACGGGCTTTCCCATGAGGCCGCCGATTGGTTTAGTTGGAGTGTGGCCGGTGCCTTAGGCGGGGACCAGGGCAGGCTCTTGAGTGTCATCGATGGCATCGCCACCTTTACCGCCGGCGATTTTACCCTGACCGCCAATCTGGACTGGGGTACTCAGGGTGAAGGTGGCCCCGAAGAACCACAAACCCATTGGGTGGCGGCCTCCTTGAGTCCTCGCTACAACTTTCACCATCATTTCGGCCTCTCCGGACGTGGCGAGGTCTTTCACGACCCCCAAGGGGCCCGCACCGGTACGGCCCAGACCCTAGGCCATGTGGCCCTGACCACCCATATTCGACCGGTGCCCGAGGAATACTTCAGCTATTTCCCCATGGAACTGCGGGCAGAGCTGCGGCATGACCTGGCCAATGCGGATTCCTTTGAACAAGGCTCGGGATTTGCTTCGGACCAAACCACCTTCGCCGTGAGCGCCACCCTAAACTTCGAAAATTTCCTGAATATTAGTCGTTCGACTCCCTAAGGGGTGAGAACAACTCTCTGAAGGGCCCCGCCCCCGGTGCACCGGGGGCGGGGTATTTGCGCCGCTGCTAAAGACCTTTACGTGGGCTAATCTGACGTATTATGTCTTGCAGCCATCATGGGAAAGTTCATCAGTTTCGAAGGCGGCGAAGGTAGTGGAAAAAGCACCCAATGGCAGCGTTTGGCCCAGGCCTTAGAAGCCCGGGGCCTACCGGTTCTGGCCACCCGGGAACCCGGCGGCACCCCTGCAGGGGCAGCCATTAGGCGCTTGTTGCTTACCCCCGAGGGCACTGCCCTGGATCCCTTGGCCGAATTACTGCTCTATGCCGCCGACCGGGCCCACCACGTTCAGCAAGTCTTGCTACCGGCACTCCAAGAAGGAAAATGGGTTCTGTGTGATCGGTATCAGGATTCCACCACCGTCTACCAAGGACTGGTTCGAGGGATTCCCGCTGACCGGATTCAGGCCCTGGCCCAATGGACAACAGAAGGGCTCCAACCCCATCTCACCTTTCTTCTCGACCTCCCACCTGAAATTGGGCTGCAGCGTTCCAAATCCCGTCTGGCCGCAGAAAAAAGTGGAGAAGACCGATTTGAACAAGAGGCCATCGAGTTTCATCAAAAGGTACGGGCGGGCTTTTTGAAACTGGCTCAACAAGAGCCGAAGCGTTTTGTGATCCTAGACGCCACCCAGGATATGACGACACTGCACCAAAAAATCCTCCAGCGAGTGGAGGCATTCTCGTGAGCGATTTTCTCGATCATGAATCCCGTTGGGAAGAGCTTAGCAACCTTTGGTCCAAGGCTCGCCTGCCCCACGGCTTACTATTTACCGGTCCCGAGGGAGTGGGCAAAAAACAAGTGGCCATGGCCCTGGCTAAAACCATTTTAAAAGCGAATGCGCATCTCGAAGGCCACCCCGATTTTGTTCATTTGGAACCCGAAGGCGGCATTCTCAAAATAGATACCATTCGTCAGATCAAGGCCGCCCTTCCCTTTGCTCCCTTAAAGGGAGACTCCCGTGTCATATTGATCAACGACGCCCATACCATGCGAACCGGCGCGGCCAACGCCCTACTCAAGAGTTTAGAAGAGCCTCCTCCCGGTAACTTCTTCATTATCATCACCCATGCCTTGGGCTGGATCCCCACCACCATTCGATCGCGCTGTCAGATTTTTCGTTTCGCTCCACTGCAAAACAAAAACCTCGAAACCTTAATAAAGAAACTGGAAATCGACTTACCACCGGCCATGATTCCGTGGGCCCAAGGTTCCATTCGCATGGCCCAGGTCATCGCAAGCGCCAAAGATTCCGTACCGTCCCTACGGTCTTTATTTCCCTCCAGGGAAGGAATCCAATTTCCCCAGGCTTATGAATTGGCACAGGCGGTGGCCGATTCCGGCCAGGTGCCCGCTTTTTTACAGACCCTGTTGTTGGCCCTGCACCAAGTGATGGTGGGCCCACGCAAAAATCAAAAATACGATTTTGATCTCTTAACCTTTGGTGACAGAATCCTGGCCATTCAAAACGGCCTCAGGCAGAATATTAATCCCAAAATCAACCTGACCAGACTGCTAATGCATTTTCAGGAACCAAGAGAAAGTCGATTATGAGTTCAAAGGCAGCTTCGTTTTATCTGACTACCGCCATCGATTACGTCAACTCGATTCCCCACATCGGTACCGCCTATGAAAAAATCGGAGCCGATGTCTTGGCTCGCTTCATGCGCTTATCGGGGCACGATGTCTGGTTTCAAATGGGAAATGATGAACATTCCACTAACGTACTCAAATCAGCACGAGTCCAAGAACAAGATCCCAAGGCCTATTGTGATGGCATGCGGGAAAAATTTACCGAGATCTGGAAAAAACTAAACATCAGCTATGATGGATTCATCCAAACCAGCGAACCCCGACACCACGGAGCGGCCAAAAAATTATTTGAAAATATCTTGGCCACGGGAGATATTTTCGCCGGTGAATATGAAGGTTGGTACTGTGAATCCTGTGAGGCCTACTATACCGAAAAGGATTTGGTGGAAGGTCATTGCCCCCACCATCAAGCCAAACCCAAATGGCTGAAAGAGAAAAATTTCTTTTTTAAACTCTCAAAGTACCAGGATGCTTTACTAAAACATATCGAGGAAAATCCTGAATTTATTTTACCGGAAATTCGCCGCAATGAAATTGTCAATTTGATCAAGGGGGGGCTGGAAGATATTTCGGTTTCAAGAGCTGGTGTCGAATGGGGCATTCCCCTGCCCAATGATCCTAAACATGTCATTTATGTCTGGTTTGATGCCCTCATCAATTACCTGACGGCCGTTGGTTTTGGCAGCGATGATGCTAAATTTAAAAAGTGGTGGCCCGCAGCCGTGCACGTCATCGGAAAAGACATCACCCGGTTCCACTGCGTCATTTGGCCGGCCATGCTCATGAGCGCCGGCCTGCCCCTGCCGAAAACCGTATTTGGTCACGGCTTCGTCTATTTAAAAGGCGAGAAGATGAGTAAATCTTTGGGCAACGTGGTTACCCCCATGGATGTGGCCGACGTCTACGGCGCCGATGCCCTCCGCTATTACTTGCTGAGAAGCTCTAGCTTTGGCGCCGACGGTAATTTTACTTGGGATGATTTCATCAAAAGATACAACAGTGATTTGGCCAACGATCTCGGCAACGTACTGAATCGCAGCTTGGGCATGGCGAAGAAATATTTCGATTTGAAAATCACTCGCGGTATTGAAGGCCCTGAAGACGAATCGCTGATTAAACAAGCCGGACTTACAGGAAAACGCGTTCGTCAAGCCATGGACTTTCTCCAGGGGGATCTCAATTACCATCAGGCCTTAGAGGCCATTTGGGAATTGATCGGGGCCATTGACAAATATATCGATACCACCGCACCCTGGACCCTAAAAAAATCAGGCCAGGAAGAACGACTGCAACAGGTTCTGCATAATATCTTCAATGCGATTCGTCTGGTGGGATTATGGCTTTTCCCCTTCATGCCTGAGACCTGCGAAAAAATTTACCAACAGATCCAATTGACCTTCCCCGATAGCTTCGAAGCTGGTGCGCCTTGGACGGCCATGCCCGCAAACCATGAATTGGGCGAAGCCTCACCCTTGTTTCCTCGCATTGAAATTTCCGATTCCTCCTCGTGAACTTGGGCGATGACCCGATCATCCGGAATTGAGTCTTGATTTGCTGACGGAAAAAACCTGAGACCTCAATTTTTCTAGGGTCATTGGGTTTCAATTGGGTACCGCTGTTATCGCTGAGAATGTCCCCTTCGCAGAGACCAACGAATGCCCATCCAAACTCCCAGGACCGCTAGAAAATAAGCGATCATGTATATAGAAATGCCGCTAAGGGTCGATGGATTTTTATTTATGGAGCAGCCTCCGCCTCCCACCCCAACGGTAGGTGGACAGCGGGGAGGACCCGGCTGACCTGCCGCCTGAAATTTTGCGCTTAAATTGAGGGCCGCACCACCTGAGGTGGTTTCTTCAAACGGAGTACTCAGAGGACAATCAGGCGGAACCATGGCTTCGAAGTGGGGGAACTTCCCGTTTAAGCCACCCATCTCCACTTGTTGCACGATTTCCCCCGTGCCCGCATGGGCCAATAGGAGTTCGTCGGCGGGGTGATCCTGGGCATAGGTGGGATAGGGCTCACAATTACTGGGGCCGGGAATATATCCGGGATCATCTAATTCCACTAGATAATCGGGGCACCCGGCCGCCGGGCAGGCGTAGTAACTTTGTCCCTCAGCCAAATTGGGACAGCTGGGATCGTCCCCGGCTCCACCCGTGCAAGATCCCAAGGGAGAAGTACCAAAGGGATTGGGAACGTCCTGGGCCACATTAAAGAAAAGTAACCCGCGAGAGGCGTCATAAAAATATTTTTGCAGGTTGGGGGTTCCATCGGAATTTTGTAATTCCGCGATGCTACCCGCCTCTTCCATGACGGAGGTGGGATAAATACAGGCCGGAGCACCTTGCTGATCCATTCCCGCCGTGGAGGGTGCCTGGCAAGTGCCGCCAGGCGGTATGGGAGTCACCCCCGCTGCGGGACAACCCATGACGGGATCCAGGTTGAGCGGATTTTGAAAATCCAGATTGTGACAAGTCTGAGATTGGTAACGGTTTTGTAAGACATTGAAGAATTGTTGCAGATCTTTGTCTTGGGTATTGGTGCCGTTGCCACCCCAGGAACGATAACCACGGCTGATGGAAAAATTACCATTGGGATGGCTACCGTTTTGATCGGTATAACAAATACCCACCCTGACGTAGAAGGGATCTTCTGCGCTGATTTCCGGTTTGATGGCATCGGTCAGTCCCACCGAGACCCGAGCCGGGATTCCCGATTGATCGGAGCATTCGGGTTTTCGATCGCAGGTGGAGGCCTGCACCGTATAGCCATAACCACTGGCTACTTTGGGTTCCCAAACGCCCAGCCCGTTTCGACTGCTCAGTCTCATGTCAGGGTGTTCGCCAAATTCCTGTTGATCCTTTTCAAAGATCATTAACTGTTTCGCCGGTTTCAAGGGCAAAGGGGCGGGATACAAGGCCTGAAATTCCAGCGTGGCGTAACTGCCCGCTGATATCAAAGAGGTAGGCCTGCCTTCCGCTGCGGCATCTTGATCACCCTCGGCATGACATTCATCCACTGAGTTTGAGGCGTGGTTAAATTCCAGATTATTGAGTGAGATGGGTTCGGCGCCGGGCACGTGCATGCCGTCGGCACCTACCACGGTGAAACCCGTCAAGGTTCCGTCTAAATCGATGATGGCCGTATTGCGATCCCCATCTTGAAAATCACCCAGGTTCACTTTTTCCGTATAGATTTGGTGACGAAGGTCCACATTGTCAAAGCTCAGTTCTTTGCTCTCTGTACCGGTGGGATAAGCACTCTGATTGTTTTGAAACCAACCCAAGGCCGCGTCGCCTTCATAAACATTGGGATTGTTGCCGTTGGGGTAGGCAGAATAATTCTCAAGGAAGGTCTTATCGACATTGCTTAAATGGGGAGTGATGTCTCGATTGAAATTGACGAAGCGGTCGCGGAAGATCCGCACCGGGCCATCATAAATCATATATCCCGATAAATTGAAAAAGGGAGAGGGAAAACCCTTGGCACTATTTGGTGCCGAGACGGAGGGTCTGTCGGGGTTGACACACTCATAATTATTGGGCGCATTTCTAGGACACGGCCCCCAGCGGTCCACATTATTTTGACTCATCCCCACCAGGACGGAATCTTCAAGCAGTGCCCAAACGCCCGGGGCATTACCGTCCAAGCCGCCGGAACTGACCAAGGTAACGCTATTGCGGTTGGTGGCAAAACGTCCGTTTTTCAGAACAAACCAAACGGGCCTGAGCCAGACGCCGCGGTCCCGGTTACGAGTGGAGGTTAAACCGTCAAAGGTACCGATGAGATTTTTTCCGGTATTCACTCCACCCACTTTAGGAAAAAGCTGTTCAGAGAAGACCCCGAATTCATCTTCACCATAGAGTCCTGAGTAACAGGAGTGAACCCGGTTATTTTTGAACGTACCCAAGGGTTCTTGTGACAGGGTGGTAAGTGCGGGAGGCACACCGGCATCTGGGCGATTGCGGGGCGGCACATACCAATAGCCTCGTCCCACATCTTGGCAACCGCCGATAGAATTTCCGATTAAGTTCGTCCCGGGATGAATAATCCAAAAACCTGTGGCAGGCTCGAAATAGATTTCATCGTCACTACAGTTCCCGGGACGTTCCGGGGTATTGGGATTTTGGCCAAGCACCAAGCCAAAGCCGTTGGGATCCGGGGTGGCGCAAACCCCGCGCACCGGATTGTCCTGGGCATCGGTATTGGGAATATTAAAACTATCGTAGCCGTTATAGTCGGGAGAATCCACTTGCCCGAGGTGATCCCCGGGCCACCAAAAATCTTTAATCTTTTGAGCCCGTTCTTCAGGACTACCCGCCTTCACATCGAAATAATGGCTCATGGCGCCTAGACCCAGATTATTTAAATAAGTAATCCCAGCTTCATCCCCGATTTCCTGGTAGAAGATGTGCCCCATGACGCGGGCACAGACGTTATTTTCGACGGTTAAATTGCTGGTGGAATGAATGGTGACACATTTATTATAGGTATGGTGAATGCTGTTGGCATTGACCAAGGGAGAAGTGTCTTGAACGTTTCCGTTCAAATGAAAATGAATGGGATAGCTGGCCAGTTGGTCCTTCCCGAATTTCTCCAGTTCCACTCCCTGTATGGCGATCTCACTGAAGCCTTGATGAAACTTCAACTCTCCGCCCCAATGTAGGTTATTGGCTCCCGGCTCAATACGTGCGGTAAATTTGATATTCCGGCTTAACAAACCAACTTCCGCGCGCTCATCCACACCGTAGTTGAAACCGGAACAATCATTGAAAGTGGTTAAGGAAGGTTCACCGGGATTGGGCCCGCCGAAATGATAGCGCTGCAAGGGTTGCTCCAGTCGAACGGTACTGCCATCGGGACCATTGGATTCTAGACCGACGATCTTGACCATCTCGGTCTCGACGGCACTAAAACCTGTGCCCGAAACGGTGATCCAATCGCCCACTTGCCAAGCCCCCGGACCTTGGGTGACGTCGAGCTCCAATAATAAGGTAGAGGAGCCACCTGAAAGTACCGGTGCCAAAGCTCCGCTACCGGTACCGTATTTGGTTTCGGGCCCCGCTGGAGCCCGCAAGTGGGTCCAGCTGATTCCGGTTTCACCGGCCCCTTGAATCGATGAAGCTGGAACCCCCTTGATCCCAAATAGCCTGAGCACTCCTCCATGATGAACTTGTATACCCTTGGAAAATTCTGAACACGTCTCAGGACTAGGACAGGGACGCTCTCCAACGAAGGTGAAATCTACTTGATGGCTGGGATTGGCGGTTCCAACGGGACAGTTTTGGAATCCCATTTGCAACAATCCCATCACCTCAATGGTTTCCAACTCAACTTTTAGACTAAGGTCATCCACATAGGCTTCACCGCCCGCTTGAATGGTCAATTTTTTGATAGCCTCGGCACCGGTTAAATCTTTGTCAAAAACGACCCGCTCACAACCTGAAGAACCCCCAGGACCTACCACCGCATTGCCCGAGGCATCGATACATTGAGAAATAGATTGCAGGCCTTGTGGAAGTTCACAAGCCATGGTCGGTGCACTCAAAAAAATACTCAAGACGATGCTGAGGCAACATCCCAGAAAAAATTTGCTGTGTGGAATGGTGGTAGTGAAAGTGGACATAGTAACCCCTTAGGTAGATATCTTTCCCAAATTAAAACATCCTTAAAATAAGATATCTAATAATTTTTAGCCCCTAAAAATGGGGCCAGGGGTCTTGTTAGCAGAAACTTTAAGCATTTATTCTAGGCTTAGGCCATGGGACCGTCAAGGGAGCCCATTTCAAAAATCATTCTAACTAACTGAATTCATTAAATTAAATTTAATGCGCTTTATTACGGAGTGTTTTGATAATACGGGTGGCTTGAAAAAAAAGTTTATTTTTTATCTTCGTCCCTGTTTGGGCGGCCCAAAACCGTATTGGTGCACCGGAGCACTGCCCGTGCTGTCGACCACCTCGATCATGTGACCCGATTGCATCTCCCATTTTTGCAGGGCCTTTTCTAATATGGGTTGGTTTAAAGACCACAGCTCTTGCTCTTCACCTTCCAGGGTCACCGTAGAAAACAAATTATAGCTAATGGAAAAATTTTGAAAACCCGTCTCGTCAGGGCCGCCCCAGGCGATAAAACTACAGGGCTCTTGAATTTGAACCCGTGTGGGCATGTCATTTTTTGCCGAGGTTCTTAGGAATCCGATGATGTTGAGGTTCAGCCGCAAGGTCCACAAGGGCTCCCGTAAGTTTTTCATGATCAACATCAGTTCATCTAAGAAGGTCTGCTGATCTAAATTACTGCGTTGGATGTGTTGAGTGGCATCGTAGGTAATGAGTTCCATGGCATCGGGCACCACAATACCGAAAAAAGCTCGAAGATAATTGAAACATTGCTCAAAAAACCAGACATTGGTTTCTTCGGGAGACATGACTGCGAAGTTCATGTTGGAGTTAAAGCCCCAACCACCCACCACTTCGTTGCGTTCCCAACTGTGGTCCATGAATTCGTCGAAGTTCTTGAGCATAGGGAAGCATACCTTAACAGTCTTAGTGCCCTGAGGACACGATAAAACACGAAACACCGCCTAAAGCCTAGGGTCTGGTTTGGGGCATGCCCGATAGGATAGGGGTGCTACGACTCGCCTCGAGTCGAATTCCATTGCTCCAGGTTAGGTATTTTCCTGGGAACAAGCCCAAATAAAAGGCGCCTAGCACCAAAAAGGAAACCAAAACCTTCATACCTAGGGTGGCTGCCGGCATCGACTTCTCACCAACCGGATCGTGGAAGTACATTTGCACCACCGGACCTAAATAATAGTATAAAGAGACAGCACTGGTCAAAATGCCTAATATAGCCGGCCAAATCAGACCTGTTTCGATGGCCCGCGCGAAAAGAAAATACTTGGCGACAAAACCTGCCGTAGGGGGAATTCCTGCCAAAGATATTAAAAAGACTGTTAAAGCTGCAGCAAACACTGGGTTGGTGTAGCCAAGGCCCTTGAGATCATCGAGCTTTGAGATCTCTTTTCCCTTTGAGGAAAATAAAGTGAGCATTGCGAAGACGCCTAAGGTAAGCAAGCCATAGGTACCTAAGTAGAATAAAATCACTCCCATACCGGCCTCTAAAAACACCGCACCCTCTACTAGAGTGGCCAACCCCAATAGTAAGTAACCGGCATGGGCTACAGAGCTATAGGCCATAATCCGCTTCAAAGATCGTTGTCGCAGGGCAGCTAAATTTCCCACAAACATAGTGAGCAGAGATAAGATCACCAATAAGGTGCGCAGTTCTAAGAACTCCCAAGAAACCAAGACATGTAACAACCGAAGCCATGCCCCAAAAGCGGCCACCTTGACTCCTGCGGCCATAAACCCTGTCACCGGTGCCGGCGATCCTTCGTAAACATCAGGTGCCCAAAAATGAAAGGGTACCGCGGCCACTTTAAAGGCAAAACCGATCAAAAGTAATAGGACCCCCACCTGGAACAATAATGCCTTGTCGGGACTCAAAGCCTGCTGCCCCATGAGACTCAAATCCATTTGTCCGGTGGCACCATAGAGGAAGGAGATACCAAAAAGCAAAAATGCGGCTGCCACAGAACCTAATAGAAAATATTTTATGGCCGCTTCGCTGGACTTTGGATCGGCACGGCGGCTGCCCACCAGAACATAGAGACTCAGACTCATCAGTTCTAAGGCGAGAACTAGGGTAAGCAAATGTGTGGTTAGCACCATCAGTACCATGCCCAGGGCGGCGAAGAGGATCAAGGGCAACACCTCTTGCACCGGCTCAGAGAGGTTTTCCCAATAATTAAAAGAAAACACCACGGTCACAGCACCAATGAGGCAAATAAGAAAACTTAGAAAATATCCCAGGCCATCGGCTCGAAGGATGCCTCCGGCCAGACTATGGGCCACAGGATCTAAAGTCGCAAAACCATAGGCGGCACCGAGAAAAATCCCGAAGGCCAGCAATCCCGTCACCCGGAAGGAACGTACCGATCCCCACACGGAAGTAATCAAAGAAGCAAAGGCCCCCACTCCGATTAATAGTAAGGGCCAAAAGGTATGTATTAGTGGCAGGGCATCTGGCTTCATGGTTGCCCTCCTTTGGTAAGGATGATTCGGTGGCTCTGTTGCTCGATTCTTTCCACCAAGGTGGTTGTTGCCAAATCAATCTTCTTTAAGAAGAAATTGGGCTTTATTCCCATCCAGACAATCAAAAACAAGAGTGGCGCCATGGTAAGCCATTCCCGCCATTTCATATCGGGCATGGTCAAAAGTTTTTCTTGTTTCACCGGTCCGAAAAATACGCGCTCCACCATCCATAACATATAAACAGCGCTTAAAATGACGCCCAAGGTGGCGAGCCCCGTGGCCCAAGGCAAGGCAGCAAAGGAGCCGGATAAGATCAAAAATTCTCCCACAAAGCCGTTGGTGCCCGGCAAAGCAATGGAAGAAAAGGTCACTACTAAAAAAACGAAGGTTAACAGTGGTACTGTCTTGGCGATGCCGCCGTAATCAGCGATCTGCCGAGTATGGGTGCGGTCGTAAAGCATTCCCGCCAAGAAGAACAATGCCCCTGAGGATATTCCGTGATTGAGCATTTGATAGACCGATCCGGTAATGGCCTGAGTGGTTAAAGCCATCAAACCCAACATGACAAATCCTAGGTGTGCGATGGAAGAATAGGCGATCAGGCGTTTTAAATCTTTCTGCACCATGGCCACCAAGGCCCCGTAAAGAATTCCTACGACCGCCAAGGTAACGAGATAAGGACGTGCGGCAGCCAAACCTTGAGGAAATAAGGGCATGGCAAATCGCACAAAGCCATAGGTGCCCATCTTTAAGAGAACACCCGCCAAAATAACGGACCCTGCCGTAGGTGCCTCCGTATGGGCATCGGGCAGCCAAGTATGCACCGGCACTAAGGGTACCTTAATGGCAAAAGAGAGGGCGAAGGCGCTGAAGAGTACCAGCTGAGCCTTAAAGCTAAGGCCGAGTTGCATCCAGTCGCTGAGCAGAAAACTTTGCCCAGCCTGATAATACAAATAGATCATGCCGAGTAGCATCAAGACAGAACCCACCAAGGTGAAGAGGAAAAATTTTATGGCCGCATAGACCTTGCGCCCATGGCCATAGATGCCGATGAGGAAGTACATGGGAATCAACATGGCTTCCCAAAAAATATAGAAAAGAAAAAT
>JAJFLL010000001.1 GCA_021772695.1 Deltaproteobacteria bacterium | reverse complement strand
TAGAGTTGGCGCAAATCATCGTTCCCCTGACTCCAGATGCCGGCGACACTCAATTTAACGAAGCCCAAGCCAAGGCCCAAGAGGTGGCGAAGAAGGCTAGGTCGGGCGATGATTTTTTAGAGTTGGGTAAAAAATATTCCGACACGCCCCAAACCGCCGAAAAACAAACCTATCCCGCCTCGCAACTGGCACCGGCCATCGCTGCCACATTAAGTGAAATGTCCATCGGTCAGGTGAGTGATCCGGTTCGTTCCACCATGGGATTTCACGTGATCAAATTGTTTTCTCGCAGCACTATGCAGGGAGAAGAATTCCAAGGAGTTCGGGAACAGGTTCGTGAGCGAGTTTTTGAAATAAAGCTGCAAGAGAAACTCGAAGAGTATCTCGACGAAGTGAAAAAGAAGAGCTACATCGAGGTAAAGATTTAAGGTCTAAATTGCCCAAGCCCCTACCAGAGCCGACTCTAGGGATCACCATGGGTGACCCCTTGGGTATCGGTGCCGAGATTATTCTCAAGAGCCTTCCGGATTTTAGGCAACATTGCCGTTTTCAGGTCTACGGTGATCGGCAACTCTTAGCGAAATTGCCTGCATCGGAATTGCATGCCCTGACAGAAAATTTTTCCAAATCCCCTTCTGATCTACAAGCAGGTCAGGCCTCCATTTCCTATTTAGATGCGGCGCTCGACCACTGGCGCGCCGGTAAGATTCATGGCTTGGTGACCGCACCGATTAGTAAGGCCCATGTGATGGCCGCGGGATTTCCTTATCCCGGTCACACGGAATATCTCGCTGCAGCAACTGAGCAAGATGATTTTCTCATGATGATGGCCGGGCCCAGACTTCGGGTAACCTTGGTCACCATTCACCGTCCTTTGGCGGAGGTATCCGCCAGTTTAAATGTGGAACAGATCGTTCGCACCATCGCCTTGACCTACCGCTCCCTGGTGGATTGGTTTGGCATCGAGCAGCCGCGGGTGGCCGTGGCCGGATTCAATCCCCATGCGGGGGAGGCGGGTCATTTGGGCCGGGAAGAAATCGAAAAGATTGCCCCCGCGGTGGCACGGGCCAATCAACAGGGCTACACCTGTCATGGTCCCCGGGTTCCCGACGCGGTTTTTCACGAAGCCTATCGGGGAGACTGGGACGCGGTGGTATGCATGTACCACGATCAAGGTCTGGTACCCTTTAAGATGGTGCATTTCGCCGACGGGGTGAATCTAACCTTGGGTCTTCCCTTGATTCGCACCAGTCCTGATCATGGCACGGCCTTCGATATTGCAGGCCAGGGCGTGGCGGATCCAAGTTCCATGCAGGCGGCGATTCGGCTATGTTTAGATTTGGTGCAGCGGCAACGCCCTTCAACTTCGTAAGGAATTTTATTGATGAAGGAAAAATCCAACACAAAAGTTGAGCGCCTAGTTGTCGGCATCAGTGGGTCGTCGGCGCCGCTGTTGGGCATTCGGCTGCTCGAAGTCTTGAAACAACATGCCGCCATTGAAACCCACTTAGTCTTGAGTCCCAATTTGGTTCAGACCTTGCGGGCCGAGGCACCGGAATACACCATCGATAAGGTTCATGCCCTGGCCCATTACCATTACGGTCCTGGTCAAATCGGGGCTGCCATCGCCAGCGGTTCCTTTCACACCCTGGGCATGGTGGTGATTCCCAGCAGTATGCGCACCCTCGCCGCCATCGCCCATGGCTCCGGTGATAATTTATTGACCCGTGCTGCTGATGTGCATTTGAAGGAACGCCGCCCTTTGATCCTGGTGCCTCGCGAAACCCCATTAAATCTGGCCCATCTGCGCAATATGGTTCAAGTCACCGAGATGGGCGGGGTGATTTTACCGCCTAGCATGGCCTTCTATCACCGGCCCAAAACCCCTATGGATCTAGTGGATCACACGGTGGGAAAAGTCTTGGACCTGCTGCGTATTCCCCATGATCTCTACGAACGTTGGAGCGGGGCACCGGCCAGCGATGCATGATTTCGGTGAAAAAGTCTTTGCGATCATTGGCAAAATCCCGCGGGGCAAGGTCTTGACTTACGGACAGGTGGCCACCTTGGCAGGAGTGCCGCGGGCCGCTCGCATCGTGGGCGGCATCTTATACCAACGGGGATTAGCGGCGCGATTGCCCTGGCAGCGAGTCATCAATGCCCAAGGAAAACTCTCCACTTATCGAGTGGGCATGGGTGAAGAACAGCGACGCCTCTTAGAAACCGAGGGAATAAAATTCGATAAAGCGGGAGCTCTCGATCTTAAGCGCCATCAATGGTGGCCTCCACCAAAAATGCTCAAGGGTTGGGAAGTTTCTGAGGAGACGGCCTTTCAAATTGAGGAGCGCTTGGGTTTCTAGTCGGTGGGTTTTTTTATAATTTTTGAGTACTTGGTCCCAATTAGGGATTATCCTTAATATTATTTTGCACAAAAGACTTGCCAAAAATAGAACGATCTTTCACCATAGAACTTCGTTGAAATTTTGATTTGTACTTGGGGTAAACAAAAAAACGGTAAGGAAGCACTTCTTAAGTTATTGGGTTCGGTCACTCCATCGGGCCTTTTTTCCAAGAATATTCCTTTTTTTGTGATTCCCAATGAATTCATTGCACTCATAACAGGGGGTTAAGAGTGTGGCTTTAGGGGTAGTGGTCACGATCGTTTACGCAATGGCTTTGTATTGGTTTTGGCATGGGCTGGTGGGCCCGGCCGAAAATATCCATTCAAGGTGTCATTTCAAAGGTGAGATTTTAGAGATGTCATTCAAGCTCCGGGGGGTCCTGCATGATTGATTCATTTCAATCCCTGAAAAATTTTTCTGTTAATTTGTTGTCGAAAACGCAGAGCAGTCTGCGTTTTTTCCGTATGGAGGCCGTTATGAAGAAAAGTCTATGGTTGGGTTTGTTCGCTATTTTGCTCACCTCTTTGCCCTGGGCCCGGCCTGCTGAGGCTCAACCTCAATTCGGCGGCAACATTGGAATTACGCAACGACTCAGTGCCA